>NZ_JBFUKD010000769.1:0-1615 GCF_056401005.1 Microvirga sp. P4_G7
GTATCGACGTGGTGCTCGGCAAGACCGTCACCCGTCTCGACCGTGAGGGCGGGGCGATCGCGGCGACCTTGTCCGACGGCTCTTCGTTGGTGGTCGATCAGGTCCTCGTCGCCACCGGGCGGCGTCCCAACACCGCCAATCTCGGCCTCGAAAAGGTCGGGATCACGCTCGATGCCGTCGGCGCGATCCCTGTCGACGGCTATTCTCGGACCGTGACCCCGTCGATCTATGCGGTCGGCGACGTGACGAACCGCGCCGCGCTCACGCCGATCGCGATCCGAGAGGGCCACGCTTTTGCCGATACGGTTTTTGGCGACAGGCCCACGATCGTCGACCATTCCCTCATTCCGACTGCGGTCTTCTCGACGCCAGAGATCGGAACGATCGGTTGCAGCGAGGCGGCCGCCGAGGAGCGGTACACGGACATCGAGATCTACAAGACGATGTTCCGCACCATGAAGGCCACGCTGTCCGGAAGCCACGAGCGTGTGCTCATGAAGCTCATCGTCGACAAGGACACGGACAAGGTCGTGGGCGTCCACGTGGTCGGGGAGGGCGCGGGAGAAATGATCCAGCTCGCCGGCATCGCTGTGACCATGGGCGCGACGAAGGCCGATTTCGACCGCACGGTCGCCGTCCATCCGACCGCGGCCGAGGAACTGGTGACCATGCGTACACCGTTCGTCGTGAAGAAGGCGGTGGCGGTGGGGTGAGGGGCCTGGGGATAGAGGCCAACATCTCAATTTCGGTATAGCATTACGTTATTGTGTTGCTAAAATCATGACGAAGGAGTTTTCGCCATGACTTTGAATATCGCCACAATCCGTCACCCCAAGGAAAAAGCTTACAGCGTCGTTACGCTCGCAGTCGGTGCCGCGCTCTGGCTTGCAGGTGCGGCCTTTATCATCCTGGATGATCGTCCGCTTTTAACCCTCTTCGTGGTCGTCATTTACGCCCTCGTCTTCTGGGGCATATCCGCGGCCGCGCGCGCGTTGACCAGAGCTTACATGTTCGGTCATTTCGTCATGGTTGGACCCAGTCAGTTTACGCATATTCACGCCATGGTGGAGGATGGAGCGAAGCGCCTCGGGCTTGACGAGGCGCCGACGRCATTCGTTTATAATTCCAACGGCGTCATCAATGCCTTCGCGCTCCGCCTCATCGGGAAGAAGCGCTATGTCTGGCTGACTTCTGCGCTCATCGACGCTGACAACGATGAGCAGCTTCGTTTCGTCATCGGACACGAGCTCGGTCATCATATCGCCGGCCATCTCGATCAGGGGCCGCATCTCGTACGGTTGCCCGCGTTGATGGTGCCCTTTCTCGGCGCGGCCTATTCGCGGAGCCGCGAACTGACCTGCGACCGGGTCGGAGCGTCTCTCGCCCGCGATCTGATCGTATCGCAATCGGCTCTCCAGATGCTCGCTTGCGGCAGCGCCAAACTCAACGCCCACATGAACGGCGCGGCTTTTGCCGCTCAAGACAAGCTCGTTCCCCCGATCGCCGGCTTTCTGCTCAAGAGCGTCTCCGGCTATCCGCGTCTGACGCGGCGCGTGGAAGAGGTCGCCCGGTGGCTCGAAAGCGAGGGCCTTCGAGGGAAGGACCTCCGGACGCC
>NZ_JBFUKD010000770.1:0-1610 GCF_056401005.1 Microvirga sp. P4_G7
CCCATGATCAGGAGGAGGCGTTCTCGATCTCCGATCGTGTCGCGATCATGAATGCCGGCCGCATCGTTCAGCTCGACACGCCGGAGGTGCTGTATCGCCGCCCGGCCAACAGTTTCGTCGCCCGCTTCGTCGGCTTCGACAACCTCATTCCCATGCGCGTCGTCGCGCGGGAGGGCGGAAGAACGGTTGCGGAGATGGAGGGCGGAGCGAGGATCTCCCTTGCCGTGGACGATTTCGGCATGATCCCGGACCGTTTCATTCTCGGCGCCCGGGCTGACGGCCTCCTGGTCGATCCCCATGCCGGGGAGGGAATACCGAGCACCCTCGGCTTGCGCACCTATCTCGGCCGGGCCTATCAGTACAAATGCGCGACGCCAGCCGGACCATTGGTCGCCAACGGTCCCCTGGACGAGCCGCAGGAGTTTGGTGCGAGCGCTCTCTTGAGCATCGTTCCAAAGCAATGTTGCGTTTTGCCGGCGGATGACGCCGTTCGAACGAGGAAGTTTTCGTGACCGACCATCTGCCAGCCGTTCTCGACCGCATCGATGCCGACCTGAGCAAAAGTCTCGATCGCCTGTTCGATTTGATCCGCATCCCCAGCATCTCGACCGATCCGGCCTACAAAGACGATTGCCGCAAGACGGCCGAATGGCTCGCTTCCGAATTGCGCGATCTCGGGTTCGACGCTTCGGTCCGTCCGACGACGGGGCATCCCATGGTGGTCGGCCATCAAACCGCCGCGACCAAGGGCCCGCACGTGCTTTTCTATGGGCACTACGACGTGCAGCCCGTCGATCCGCTGGAATTGTGGAAGACGCCACCCTTCGAGCCGACGCTGGTTCCCGCACCCAATGGGGACACCTGGATCGTCRCGCGCGGAGCATCCGACGACAAGGGTGCTCTGATGACCTTCGTCGAAGCCTGCCGCGCCTGGAAGGCCGTCTCCGGTGAATTGCCCATTCGCGTGTCGATCCTGTTCGAGGGTGAGGAGGAATCGGGAAGTCCGAGCCTCAAGCCGTTTCTCGAAGCCAATCGCGACGAATTGTCGGTCGATGTCGCGCTCGTCTGCGATACGGACATGTGGGACAACGAAACTCCCGCCATCACGACCATGCTGCGCGGCCTTGTCGGCGAAGAGATCGAAATCACTTGCGCCGATCGGGACCTGCATTCCGGGATGTTCGGTTCCGCGGCGCGCAACCCCATCCATCTTCTGACGGAGATTCTGGCAACGCTGCGCGATGCCGATGGCCGCATCACGCTTCCCGGTTTTTACGACGGTGTTTCCGAGCTTCCGGCCGCGGTGAAGGAGCAATGGGGACGTTTGCCGTTCGACGAAGCCGCGTTCTTGAAACAAGTCGGCTTGAGCGTGCCGGCAGGCGAAAAAGGTCGCAGTGTCCTGGAGCAGATCTGGGTGCGTCCGACCTGCGAAATCAATGGCATCATCGGCGGTTATACCGGTGAGGGCTTCAAGACGGTCATTCCTTCCAAAGCATCGGCGAAAGTCTCGTTCCGGCTCGTGGCGGGGCAGGATCCCGCGAAGATCCGCGAGGCGTTCCGCGCTCATGTTCGCGCGCTCATCCCCTCCGATTGCTCCGTGACCTTCAAGG
>NZ_JBFUKD010000771.1:0-1605 GCF_056401005.1 Microvirga sp. P4_G7
AATCGTCCCGATGTTGCAATGCGGCTTATTACGTTCAAACTTTTCCTTCGCCATGTCCTATTGTCCCTGACACGTCTTCATTACCTGAACGGCAAACTTGCCGCCCAATAGGGCTCTTTGCTCGGTTCTGCAAGAGCCAGTTTATGTAGGTCGACAGATAATGGCCGAACGCCTCAACGCCAAGGTCAGGATGCCCAACCGGCAGCGCCGACCCGGGCATGCGGTCGCTCAGCGGCGAAAATCCGGGTACAGCCGGCTCATGGCGATGCTCCAGTAGCAATCGGCCTCGCCGTCCGACCGGATGCATTCCAAACTGTTGCCTCCGACGGTCCTGCGCTGCAGGACGGACGCCGCCCCGGCCGGGATCATGCGGCAACCGCGCCTGCCGTCCTTGTCGCGGATGAACTTGAGCGCGGCGACAGGATCTTTTCTGTCCAGCTCGGCGTAACGGGCGGCATCTTCGACATAGGTGCAGCCGCCAACCGGCTGCGGCAGCCTTAAGCGGTCGCTCTCGGCATAAGCCGAGGTGGACGCCAGCAGGGCAAGAACGGCTAAAATCGTCCGCATTCCGAAGGTCCGTTGAATTGACGCGGCCGTCGTAAGACCAGAGTGCCGCCTCGGCGCGCGCTAGGGGCAAAGCTTTGAGGGAAAATTGGAGCGGGTGAAGGGAATCGAACCCTCGTATTCAGCTTGGAAGGCTGCTGCTCTACCATTGAGCTACACCCGCGAGAGCGTCTCGTTGGTTGGATGGTGGGGGAAGTAGGACTCGAACCTACGAAGGCATAGCCAGCGGATTTACAGTCCGCCCCCTTTGCCGCTCGGGACATTCCCCCATTTGACCCAACCCACGCTTCGCGTAAAGGCCGTTTCAAACGAAACTCCCCGCTCGCGGCGGGGATTCCGTGGGCGCTCTTATGGTGACCTGCTTACGCGGTGTCAACTCCAAAGAACGAACCGCATCGTGAGTTTCGGCATCCTGTGTTATGGCGACGCCCAACAATTCAAAGAGACCATTCGAAATGAGCGAGCGCCCGACTTTTTCCAAGAAGCCCCGTTTTGGCCGACCCGGTGGCAAGCCGGGCGGCAAGTACGAGCGCCGCGACGCCCGCCCCAGACGCCAGGCGGAGGATGACGACCAGACTGTGCTCTATGGGTGGCATCCGGTCGCCGAGGCGCTGCGCAACCCGAAGCGCCGCTTCCATCGGCTTCTGGCCACCGAGAACTCGATGATCCGGCTGAACGAAGAGCTCGGGATTCCCCTGCCGATCGCCCCCGAAATCGTCCGTCCCGGAGATATCAACAGGCTTGTGGAGCCCGACGCCGTTCACCAGGGCCTCTATCTGGAAGCGGAGCCACTGCCCTCCCCGACCCTCGACACCTTGAGCGGGACGCGGGTCGTGCTGGCGCTCGATCAGATCACCGATCCGCACAATGTAGGGGCAGTCGTACGCAGCGCCGCGGCCTTCGGCGTCGAGGCCATCATCACGACCGCGCGGCACAGTCCCGCGGCCACGGGCGTCTTGGCGAAGGCTGCCTCGGGCGGCCTTGAACACGTGCCGTTTCTGGTCGTCAGAAATCTCGCGGATTCATTGATTGCCCTTGGAG
>NZ_JBFUKD010000772.1:0-1602 GCF_056401005.1 Microvirga sp. P4_G7
CTTCAGGCTCGGATCGTAGCCGAAGGAGAGGTCCGATTGGAAGCTGGCGATCGGCTTGGCATGGCCCAACATGACGGCCTTGATGATCGCGTCGCGGTCGATGCCCATGATGAGGGCTTTGCGGACGTTCACGTCCTTCGTGATTCCATTCTTCGTGTTGAGGCGAAGGGCGACGACAGTCGGACCGGTGATGCTCACGAGATTGAGCTTGGGATCCTGCTGAATCGTCGGCGCAAGGCCGAACGGGATGAGATTGGCGACATCCACACGGCCCGCTTGCAACTCGGCGATCTGGGTGTTGGCCTCAGCAATGATGCGATAGACGACTTTGTCGAGCTTCGGCGCACCGCCCCAATGCCCAGGGAACGCCTCGAGGGTCAGACTGACCTTCGGTGTATACTCCACGAACTTGAACGGGCCCGTGCCGACAGGGTGGGTGTTGAAATACTCGTCACCCTTCTCCTGAATGTATTTCGGCGGAACAATCATACCGCCGTAGCCTGCGAGCTTGGTCAGCAGAACAGGATCCGCCTGCTTCATGACGAAATCGACTGTGTAGTCGTCGACGACTTCCACATGGTCGATCGAATTGTAGTTCGATTGCTGCGGACCCTTCTTGCCCTCGTCGCCGAGCAGCCGATCGAAGGTGAATTTCACGGCTGCCGCATTGAAGGGTTCGCCGTTGTGGAACTTCACGTTCTGACGCAGCTTGAACCGAATGCGGTTGTTGCTGTCGAGATAATCCCAGCTGGTTGCCAATCCCGGCTGCAGCTTCATGTCAGGACCGCGCGACGTCAGGCCGTCATAGATCTGGCTGCCGACGGATCCCCAAGGAACCAGAAAGGTGTCGATCGGATCCCAGCTGCCTGGATCGATCGCGATCGCCACCGTTACTGTGCCAGCCGCCTGCGCGCCGGAAGCCGCGAGCGGCAGCGCCAATGATGCAGCGGACAGACCGAGCACCGACAGAATTCGTGAGAATCTCATTGTTGTCTTTCCCTCTGAAAGTTCTTTATGCCGCGCGCACGGCGTCCGCTTCGATGGCGACCCAGTGACCGGGTGAGACTTCGCGCATGCGGTGGATGGCGGGCTCTTGCCCGACCGGTCGAACGGGGCTTGGAATTTCCCCCTCGATTCTTGTCTTGGCGCGTTCGATCTGCGGATCGGCGACCGGCACTGCGGCCAAGAGTTTGCGTGTGTAGGAATGCTGCGGGTTTTCGAACACCGCCTGTCGCGTGCCTATCTCGACGATCTGACCGAGATACATGACGGCGACGCGGTGGCTGACGCGTTCCACCACCGCCATGTCGTGCGTGATGAACAGGTAGGACAACCCGCGCTTCTCCTGCAGCTCCATCAGGAGATTGACGATCTGAGCCTGAATCGAAACATCGAGCGCCGATACCGATTCATCCGCGATGATGAGCTTGGGATTGCTCGCCAGCGCACGCGCAATGCAGACGCGTTGACGTTGTCCGCCGGAGAACTCGTGCGGATAACGCTTGGCATGCTGCGGCAACAATCCAACCTGCTCGAGGAGTTCCTGGACACGCCTGTCGATCGCCTTGCGGTCGGGGAGTAGATTGTGGACCACAATCGGTT
>NZ_JBFUKD010000773.1:0-1586 GCF_056401005.1 Microvirga sp. P4_G7
GTTGTATTTCGAATCCTTCACCAGCTGCCAGCGGCCGTCGCGCCGGATGATCTCGACGACAGCGCCCCCATGCGCGGCCATCTCGATATCGACGAGATCCTTGGTCATCTTCGCGAAATTGACGTCCTTCGCATCCTGGATTCCGACATCCGGGAACATCAATTCTTCGTTCGTGTACTCGTGATTGACGACCAGGAGACCGTGGTCGCTCGAACCTTCGAGGGGAATATATCCCACGAAATCACTGTTGTATCCGAATTGCCGGCTCTGCTTCTCGGCCGTCTGCGCGGTCGGATCGAACTCGGGCGCATCGGGAAACAGCGGATCGCCCCAACGCAGGAAAACCTGGGCGTCATAGCCAGCCGCCACGTGATGGGTATGATCGACGCCGGCCTCGATCTCATCGAAGACGAACGACGACGGCACGCGCTTCGCGCCCGGCGCAGCCGTTTGCGCCAGCGCGCGATGGCCAACGGTGGCCGAGATCGCCGCAACCGCCAACGCGCCTTTCAAGAGGTCGCGTCGGTGAAACCGATGGGCGATGATTTCGCCCATCGTCAAGTTTTCGGTTGGGTTGATTCCCGCGTCACCGGAATCCTCAAGCTCGCTCGCGCGAAGTCTGATCAGCTGTTCGCTCATCGATTTCTCCTTACCGCGAGGAAATTAGAACGCTTCCATGTAAGTGCCGTGACAGCGGCGTTTGGCAAGCCTCATTTTGGGTGCGGCCCATGGGTATTCACCTAGCCTGCGCCGCTTCGATGTTGGAGAAGAATTGGCGCGCACTTTCCCGCCACGTGAAGTTTTGCCCGTGTGACCGGCATCGCGCGCGGGGGATTTCGAGCGCTTGCAGGCAGGCGCTTCTCAGATCATCGTCGAGAATGCCGCAGCCCGACGCTCCGATGACATCGATGGGCCCCATGACCGGAAAGGCCGCCACCGGCAGGCCGGACGCCAACGCTTCGATCAATACGATTCCGAACGTGTCCGTCAGGCTCGGAAAAACGAATGCATCACAAGAGGCGTATATCGCGGCGAGATCTTTTCCGGTCAGAGGCCCGAGAAAACGAGCTGACGGATATTGAGCCGCGAGCGACGCACGCGCTGGGCCGTCACCGACGACGATCTTGGTTCCCGGAAGATCGAGCGACAGAAACGCTTCGATATTCTTCTCGACCGAAACACGCCCCACATATAAAAAGAGCGGTCCGGGGAAGTCCAAACAGCGCTCCGCTCTCGGGTGAAACAATTCCATGTCGACGCCTCTCGTCCACCGGAGAATATTTCGGAAGCCGCGCTCACTCAGTTGCCGCTCGAGCGATATCGTGCTGACCAGCGTCGCCCGCCCTGCGTTGTGGAAGCGTCTCAAAGCACGATAGCTCCAGTTTTCAGGGACTGGAGCACGAGCCGAAATGTATTCCGGAAAGCGCGTGTGGTAGCTCGTCGTGAAGGCACGCTCTTGTCGCAGACAGACGTGGCGCGTCGATAGGCCGATCGGCCCTTCGGTGGCGATATGAACGTGTGTCGGATCGACGTCACGAATGATCGCTGCAATTGCGGACGGCGAGGCGAGAGAGAGCCTGATCTCG
>NZ_JBFUKD010000774.1:0-1585 GCF_056401005.1 Microvirga sp. P4_G7
GCATTATCAGATCCTCGACCATGACGGCGACGGCCTCATGGACATCCTGACAGACGTCACGTGGTACCCGCCATGGCAGAAAGACAAGCACGACCAGTTTCTCCTCTGGAAGGGCGCAATCACCATTGCAGTCAACCGAAAGGGCTGGAGTACAGACGACCGCATCGTCGGTGGATACAAGTCGGACACGCTTGACGGCAGGGACGGCAACGATCGGTTGGCAGGAGGAGACGGCAAGGATACGATCTACGGCGGTGCCGGGCTGGATGTATTCATTCTGAACACGAAACCCGGGCCCTCAAATGTCGATTCGATCCGGGACTTCGTTTCCGCCGACGACTCGATCTGGCTCGACAACGCCATATTCCCGGCGCTCGGTCGCAATGGTTCGATCGCGGTGCCCGCGAAGCTGAAAGCAAATGCCTTTTGGACCGGAAAGGCCGCCCACGACACGAGCGACCGCGTAATCTATACCGCAAGCAGTGGCGCGCTCTATTACGATCCCGACGGAACGGGCGCCGTCGCGAAGATAAAGATCGCCCAACTATCGAAAAATCTGGACCTGGTCGCCTCGGATTTTTTCGCGATTTAGGCAGGACAATTCCGCAACAAACGCAGCAATGAGATCGGTTACTCGCTGTTGTGGATGCCGCTCTCAACCGTCCGATCCCTGGCCGTTGAATCCGCCGATTTGGTCATGTGGCTGACGAACACCGTGACGTAGATATCCCGCGAAATCAGCGATTTCGAGAACGTCGCCAAGCGAAGTTGAAAATTCGCGCTCCACGGCGGATCCGAAACATAGACGCGTCGGCGCTAGTTGTGCAGGCCTTTGTCGTGGCAGAGCATTTTGCATTTAGGTCGATTTGCAACACCTCATGGGTTGTGCGCGGCGAGCGGGCGCAGAACATCGTCATAGTCATCGAGAGAAGGCATAGCCATAGTAGGCTGAGTGTCGATGTTCTCGATGTAGTTCCTATATTTCGAGAGCCACAATTGTCGTTCCTCGCGGCTGACATATGGAACGTGATAAGCAAAGAACGGCTCGATCACCCGAAAACCGCAATAGCCCAATGTTCCTTGCAGCAGATGGCGCATCATGCCTTTGATCTCGCCGTGAACGGCGTTCGGACCAAACATGTGCTCGCGCCCCCCGAGCGTAGCCGTGACCAAAACCGTCTTCGACGATAGCTCTGCGCGATCGTAGATACGTTTCCCCCCGAAGAACGATCCCGACAAGAAGACGCGATCGATCCATCCTTTCATGATCGCAGGTGTCGAGAACCAGAAAATCGGGAAGTTCATGATCATGAGATCGCAGTCGAGCACCCGCTCCACCTCGCGGGCAATATCAGGGGCAATTGTAGCTGTCTTCCAGCCATGCCGCTGTTCAAGCGAGTACACAAGATAATCTGGATTGCGCCGACTGTTGAAGTCGTGGGAACCCGCGACTGGATTGAAGTTTTGCTCATAGAGATCCGACACAACCACATCGTGGCCCGCTGCCGTGAGACTATCGACCGCCGTATCGCGTAGCGCCGTCGAGAAGGATGCTGGTTCGGGATGCGCATGAACGACGAGGACC
>NZ_JBFUKD010000775.1:0-1582 GCF_056401005.1 Microvirga sp. P4_G7
CGCCAGGATCACCTGGCCGATGGCCCGAAACAAGACAATCTGTCCGCCAGTGACCTGATCACCTACGAGACGCAAGCAAATGATCTCGATGGTCGAGACCAGGCTCGAGGCCACGAGGAATGCCGCGCCGAGAGCGACACCGGACATGATCTGTCCTCAGTTTGAGGGAGATCCGGCAAACGGTCGTTTGCCGGGCGGCAACGGCTAAACCGCTTCGGGCGTCGCGTAAAGGGTGCGGGAAGAAACTTTGATCTCGACGTCGACAAGATATTTGCGAACTGCTGCGAGATCGATCTCGATGCCGAGACCCGGCGCATCGGGAGCGGCGATCTCGCCATTCGCATCGCGTTCCAACACATTCGCCGTGAATTCGCGCGCCACTGGCTTCGGCGCGAACGGAAATTCGCAGATCGTGTGATCGGCAAGTCCTGCATAGGGCTGGAGCGAAGCGCTCAAGGCGAGGTGGGACGTGAAGGTGTGATTCACGTACGTCACTCCGCGCGCGACGGCGTAATCGGCCACTTTCTTCGCCGGTCCGATGCCACCGATGCGTCCGCAATCGATCTGCACGAAGCCGACACCGCCATAATCGATCAGGTGCCGCGCCATGAAGACGTTGTGCGCCGCCTCGCCGCCTGCGATCTTGACCCGGTCGCTGCGGCGTGAAAGCGCGTGATACGCCTCCAATGCGCCGCCGTGGAATGGTTCTTCGAGCCACACGGCACCAGCGGCCTCAAGCGCCGGTAAACGTGCAGCCGCGGCCTCTACATCTTCACCCCAGATCTGCCCGACATCGACAAGCAAGATACCATCACGCCCAAGGCCCTCCCGCGCGGCATGCAGGTGATCCGCATCATCCCTGACGCTTCCGCGACCGATGGGGCCCCAGCCGAATTTGACGGCCTTGAAACCATCTCCACGCGCTCGCTTCGCACCGTCGAGCGTCTCTTGCGGCGTGTCGCCGAAAAGCTGCGAAGCATAGGGCGTCTTGCGGTGGGATTTGGCGTATCCGAGAAGCTTCCAGACCGGTGCGCCGAGCGCCTTGCCGAGAAGATCCCACAACGCCATCTCGATTCCGGAGAAGGTGTGCGCAGCCTGCAGCAGATCCATACTGTTGTACTCGACATCCGCCGCGATGCGGGCGATATCCCCCGGCCCGTCGATGGTCTGGCCGAGCACCGACGCAGCAACGGGCCGGCAGACGCCATGAGACATCGGCGCAACGAAACCGGCAATCGAGACGAGCGGCGAAGCCTCGCACTCGCCCCAGCCCACGTGTCCGCCCGCGACGACACGCACGAGCAACGCATCCTGGCTGCCATCGGCCTCGGTCGTGACTTCCGGCATGGCGAGGTAAAAGAAATCCACGGCTTCGATCTTCATCGTCTTCACTCGCCTAGTTTTCAAGGAGGGATCGTCAGCGGACATAGAAACGCGCGGACGGTGTGAACGTCACGTTCTCGTCGAGGGGATACATCGGCCGCGCGCAGATCGTGTGACCGAGGCTCTTGAGATTGGCGGATGTCRCACCCGGCGCATCGACATTGAAGTTTTTCTCGACCCACCCGTCGTACATGTGATG
>NZ_JBFUKD010000776.1:0-1581 GCF_056401005.1 Microvirga sp. P4_G7
AGGCTCATCATCGCATCGATGGAGGCATGCGCCTTGGCGCGGTCGGGCTCGAGCTCGTCGAGCGCGCCGGCAGCGATGAGATTCTCGAGCGTGCGCTTGTTGAGCTGACGCGGATTGATGCGCCGCGCGAAATCGGCCAAGTCCTTGAACGGTTCTTCGCCGCGCGCGYCGACAAGTGTTTCGACAGCCTGTCGCCCGACACCCTTCACGGCGGCGAGCGCGTAGAGAATTGAGCCGTTGCCCTCCGCATCGTATTGCACGTCGAACACGATGCCGGAACGGTTCACGGACGGCGGCACGACCTTGATGCCGATGCGCTGCGCTTCGCGGCGGAATTCCGCCAGCTTATCGGTGTTGTCGAGGTCCATCGTCATGGACGCGGCCATGAACTCGATCGGATAATTCGCCTTCAGATACGCTGTCTGGAACGCCACGAGTGCGTAGGCGGCCGCGTGGCTTTTGTTGAAGCCGTAATCGGCAAATTTCGCGAGCAGGTCGAAGATTTCGTTCGCCTTCGCCTTGTCGAGGCCGCCCTCGAGAGCGCCGGAGACGAAGCGCTCGCGCTGCGCATCCATCTCGGATTTGATCTTCTTACCCATGGCGCGGCGCAGAAGATCGGCGTCTCCCAGCGAATAGCCCGAGAGGACTTTCGCCACTTCCATCACCTGCTCCTGGTAGACGATGATGCCAAAAGTTTCTTCGAGGACCGGCGCCAACTTGGGATGTGAATACCAATCGCGCTTGTTGTGCTCGTCCTTGCCGAGCTTGCGCGCGCAATAGACGGGGATGTTGGCCATCGGGCCCGGACGATAGAGGGCGACGAGGGCGATGATGTCCTCGAAGCGATCCGCCTCCATCTCCACGAGGGCCTTGCGCATGCCCGCGCTTTCCACCTGGAACACGCCGACCGTCTCGCCGCGGCAGAGCATCTCGTACGTCTTCGCGTCATCGAGTGGCAGCGCGGAGAGGTCGATCGTGATTCCCCGTCTGGCGATGAGATCGACCGCCGTGCGCAAAACCGTCAGAGTTTTCAGGCCGAGGAAGTCGAACTTCACAAGGCCCGCCGCTTCGACCCACTTCATGTTGAACTGGGTCACGCGCATGCCGGTCTTCGGATCGCGATAGAGCGGCACGAGTTCCTGCAACGGTCGGTCGCCGATGACGACGCCCGCCGCGTGGGTCGAGGCATGTCTGTGCAAGCCTTCGAGCTTCTGCGCGACGGTCAGCATCCGCGCGACGATGGGCTCCTCGTCGATCGCCGCCTGCAGCTTCGGCTCACCCTCGATCGCCTGTTGCAGGGTCACCGGGGCTGCCGGGTTCTGCGGCACGAGCTTCGTGAGCTTGTCGACCTGACCGTATGGCATTTCCAGCACGCGGCCGACGTCGCGCATCACGCCGCGCGCCAGGAGCGTACCGAAGGTGATGATCTGCGCGACCTGCTCGTGGCCGTAACGCTGCTGTACGTATTCGATGACGCGCTCGCGCCCATCGACGCAGAAGTCGATATCGAAGTCGGGCATCGAGACGCGCTCGGGATTGAGGAAGCGCTCGAACAGCAGGCCAAACCGCAGAGGATCGAGA
>NZ_JBFUKD010000777.1:0-1580 GCF_056401005.1 Microvirga sp. P4_G7
GGCTTAGCCGTAAAAGGTCATCGCCCGACCGGTTTCGTCCAGAATCTGGTATTGAGGTTCTGTGCGATTTCCGTAGTTTCTTGCGAGGTTTGAAGACGCGAGAGGGGCCCATGACAGCATCGACACTCAGCTTTCGACTCTCTGTCCTGTTCATCATTGTCGGCATTTCCATGGGCATCGGGATGGCAGCCTCCCAAGACCACTCCATCATGCCAGCGCACGCTCATCTAAATCTGCTCGGATGGGTGTCGCTCTTCCTGTTCGGCATCTACTACGAGCGGCGTCCAGCCCTCGACGCGAGCCGTGCGGCCCTGTTCCAGGTTGGTCTCTGGGCGTTCGCGACGGTCATCCTGACCGCGGCCGTTGCCGCTATTCACCTCGGCTATACGGCTGCAGATCCTTTCGCGGCGGTCGCATCACTGCTCGTGCTCGCGGCAGCGTTGATGTTTGCCTATTTCGTTTTCCGCCAAGGCTCAGCAGCGGTACTCGACCGGACCAAACGCTTGACGCCGGCGGAATGAACTCTGCGAGTGACTGAGCACCCACGCAACTCGATTGCTGCTGCGGCTATCGAATCTGGGGTTAGGCGCGACGCTATTGAGATGAATGACGATTTTGACCGCGAACGGTTCGTGTTGCCCAGGACCCGGTTTACGAGCACGCAAGGTCGCGCCCGGTGAAGCCGAGCGCGGTATTATGGTTTGCGGCACGGGCGTTGGTGCTTCGATCGCCGCGAACAAGATGAAAGGTATCCGCGCAGCCGTCTGCCATGACATCCATTCAGCGCATCAATCGGTGGAACAACGTCATGTGCATTGGCGCGCAGATCGTGGGACCTTGGCTCGCTCAGGACCTGATTTCGTCGTATCTCACCGCGACATTCTCCACCGAGGAAGAATTTCGGCGCCGCGTGGAAAAACTTCACGTCATGGATTCTGAAGGTTAGCATCGACGCGCGACCTCAATTGAAACGTCTGGGAATGAATCTCGCATGATCCTGGTCTTCGGTTCGATCAACGTCGACTTGGTCGCTCGCGTCGCGGAAATTCCACGTCCGGGCGAAACTGTGTTGTCCGCGCGTTACGACCAGTTGTTCGGCGGGAAGGGGGCCAACCAAGCCGTCGCTGCGGCTCGCGTCTCTTATCCGGGGACGGTAGCCATGGCTGCCCGGGTCGGCGACGATCCATTCGGGATAACCGCGCGGGAGAACCTTAAGCTCAACGGGGTTGCCGTCGATGCCGTCGAGACTGGAGCGGAGCCAACCGGTTGCGCGTTCATTACGGTCGATCAAAGGGGTGAGAACGCCATCACGGTGGCGAGTGGAGCGAACTCCGCCCTGGGCGCGACGGCAATCGATTCCACAGCAGTCAATGAGTCCACGGTCGCCGTGTTGCAGATGGAGGTGCCCTTTCAAGAGGCTCTGATCGTGGCACGTACCGTCCGGGCGGCGCGCGGTCGGGTGGTTTGGAACTTCGCGCCGGCCCCTCCCGGCTTCCCGAAATCCGATCTCGTGGCCCTATTAGGCGCGACCGATGTTTTCGTGGTCAATGAACATGAGGCCCTGGCTGCCTCATCCATCC
>NZ_JBFUKD010000778.1:0-1578 GCF_056401005.1 Microvirga sp. P4_G7
GACGGGCGGCTTCTTCTTCCGCACGCTGCCGACCGTGAAGACGCAAGCCTACGCATCGGCCAAGATTGCCGCTGAGCGCGGCTACAAGCGCGTGGTGATGATCTTCATCAACACCGATTTCGGCACCGGCATGGTCAAGGATTTCACCAAAGCCTTCAACAAACTCGGTGGCCAGGTGGTGAAGACCGTTCCGTACAACGAGAACCAGCCGTCCTATCGCGCCGAGGTGAACGCTGCGCTCGGCGAAAAGGCGGATGCTGTCTTCCTCGTGGCCTTCCCGCAGGATGGCGCGACCATGACGCGTGAATGGATCTCGCTCGGCGGAACGCAGAACCTGATCCTGAACAACTCGCTGCGCGCTCCCGAGTACGTCAAGGCCGTCGGCGCGCGCTTCCTGCAGAACGCCTTCGGCATGGACAACGCATCGACCTCCGGACCCACCGTCGACGCCTTCAAACAGAGCTTCCAGGCCGCCTACAACGCAAGCCCGGACGGCCCCGGTATCTACAATCAGTATGACGCGACGATGATCCTCGGCCTTGCCATGAACATCGCGCCCGAACTGACCGGCACGGCCATTCGCGATTCCATTCGCAAGTTGCAGGACCCGAAAGGCACGATGGTCGGCACCGGTCCGGAAGAGTTCAAGAAGGCCGTCGCCCTGATCAAGGACGGCAAGCCGATCCGCTATTCCGGCGCGACCGGCCCGCTCGAATTCGACGCCAACGGCGATGTCAGCGGCGCCGCCCTGATTTGGACCGTCAAGGGCGATGCACTCGCCACCGACCAGACGATCACCGTCGAAGACATGACCAAGCTGATCAAGCAGATCGACGGCTGATTCACGCTCATCTAACCGGTCGCCTGACCCCCATCGGGTCAGGCGATACCCCTTTGAAGTTCTTGCGGAAAAGGATGAGCCGATGTTGATCCCCGTGCTTGAATCGATCTCATCCCGGATGACGATTCAAGACAGCGTTTACCAGCGCCTTCGCCATGCCCTGATGACCGGCCTCTTCAACCCCGGCCAGCCGCTCACGATCGCTTATCTCGCCGAAGTGTTCGGCACGAGCCACATGCCTGTGCGCGAAGCGATCCGTCGCCTCGCGGCGGAGAATGCGCTCGATGTGACGCCGAACGGCGCGACGCGCGTCCCCATCGTGAGCCGCGCCCGGCTCGACGATCTCTGCCGCGCTCGCATCGCCGTCGAAGGACTTGCCATCGAGCTCGGCACGCCGAGCCTCGACGCGGATCTCTTCAAGGATCTCGAGACCAACATGCGCGAGCATACGCGCATGGGCCGCGATGGCGACGTTTATGCGATGCTCGCGAAGAACCAGGACTTCCACTTCGCGCTCTATCGCGCATCAGGATCAGACGTGCTCCTGCAACTGATCGAAACGCTGTGGCTACGGTTCGGCCCCTACATGCGCCTCCTGACGCGCTGTATGGAGCCGCTTCTGAAATCCGGCGATCTCGGCGCCAACCCGGTTCATCATGCCCGCATCGTCGAAGCGTTGAAGCGCAAGGATGCGGCAGGCGCGCGCCTTGCGCTCGTCGAGGATATCAAGAGCACGC
>NZ_JBFUKD010000779.1:0-1570 GCF_056401005.1 Microvirga sp. P4_G7
CATCAAGGGAACGGGTGCACTCGAAGAAAAGGTCAAACTGGTCAACGCGACGTTTACCGATGAGGAGATCACGGGCCTCTTCCGGCGTGGCGTCGACATCATCGAAGACGCGAGCGGGATCAAGGTCAACACGGCACCCGAGCTCGGCGCCATCGCCGATGACAATGTGGTGTGGCGCGACGGACCTGTTCACCTCGACGCCGGAAGTAATGCGACGGTGCGCGACAACGGGCTGTTGCACTTGCTCACGGTATCGATCGGCACTCATCGCGATGGAGAAGATCGAATCACCGTCAAGGATGGCAATGGCGTCGCCGTACTTGGGAGTGGAGATGTCAACGACATCATCACGGTTGATGGGCTCCATATCGGCGTCATCATTGCCGATGGCCGACAAGGTGAAGGTTTGAAGATCCGATTCGACGGCGACGGGGCGACCCCGGAAGCTGTCGAGGCCATCATGCGCGCCATTACGTATGACAATGTCAAAGCCGTCGATCCGACGGTTGGTGTGCGAACCGTCACTTTCACTCTGGTGGACACCGGCGGATTGACGACTTCGGCAACGACGACGGTGGATGTCGACCCAGTCGACGACGCGCCTGTGCTGGCTGGTCTCGCGCCGGGCGCGCAGCGGGGATATGATACCGGCACGCTGATGCCTTTCGCCGGTGTAACCGTCACCGATGAGGACAGCGCGCAGGTCACGCTCACCATCACGCTCGATCAACCGGAAAACGGAGTTCTGACCAATCTCGGTGGCGGCACCTTCGCGGACGGTCTCTATACGATTGTCGGCAGCGTTGCTGATGTGCAGGCGGCGGTGCGCGGGTTGCAATTCGATCCGCGCGATCGCACGGACAAGGCAGGAAGCCTGGAGCAGACCACCTTCACGGTTTCGGTGCGCGATGCCACGACGACCGTGTCGGGCGCGACGGTCGTCGAGTCAGAGACGGCAAACCGCAAACCGAGCACGACGACATTGTCGACCCCGACTGTGAAGGAGCTCGCTGCGACGGGAACGATCGTCGGTGCGTTGAGCTCGCTCGATCCCAATGCCGAAGAGACGTTCACGTATCAGCTCCTCGACGATGCCGGCGGTCGCTTTGTCCTGCGCGGAAACACGGTGGAAGTGAAGAACGGCGTGGCCCTGGACTACGAGCAGGCGCGGTCCTACACGATTGCCGTCCGTGCAACCGATGCAGGCAATTTGAGCAACGACAGTCTCATCACGGTGGCCGTGACGGACGTTTCACCCGAGAGGACCAACGGAACGAGCGGCAACGACATCGTCGTTGGTGGAATTGGCAACGATACCTTCAACGGAGGTCTCGGCAACGATACCTTGACCGGTGGTAAGGGGAAGGACACCTTCGTGTTCAGCACGAAGGTCGACAAGAAGAAGCTCAATGTCGACAAGATCACGGATTTCAGCGTGAAAGACGACACGATTTGGCTCGACAATGCGGTCTTCAAAAGCCTCGGCAAGAAGGGATCGGAAAAGAAGCCGGTCAAGTTGAGCAAGGACTTCCTGGTGATTGGCAACAAGGCGCTGGATGCGAATGATCAC
>NZ_JBFUKD010000780.1:0-1564 GCF_056401005.1 Microvirga sp. P4_G7
AGCTCCATCAGCTCGTTGCGAAACACGACCTTGCCGGGCGTGGTGGCAATGTTGACGCCAACCTTGAAACTGCTGGGATCGGATTGGCGAATTTTGAGCTCGCCTTTGCCGGCTTCGATGTCCTCGGCCAACATGCTCATGCCGCGCACGAGGTTGGCGCCGCCTTCCTTCAACGTCTCCCGCAGCAGTTCGGGATTGGTCGGGACGAAATTCGACGGCGAAAGCGCRCCCGAGATTTGCTTCAGATAAAAGCGCGCCTTCTGCCGCGTGCGCTCGTCGATATCGTCAGCGTCATCGACAAGGCCCTCGGCCCAACGGGATGTGATCAAGTAGGCCTGTTTGAGGAAATCAAAAACAGGATTCGTCGACCATTCCGGATCGGCAAAGCGAGAGTCCTTCGCCTCAGGGCGTGCCACATCGTCGGCCTCTTCGCCTTGAGCCCGTTTGAGGGTCGATGCCCATAATTCCAGAAACTGTCCGCCGAGCCGCGTCTGTGCTTCGAGACTCTTCTGTGGGTTGATCATCCACGTTTCGGCGATCTGCCCGAGCGTTTTCACGACTTCCGAAGCTTCACTGCCGAAATCGGACCGCTTCTGCCCCGTTTCGATCGGCTTGAGATAGGCGGCCGTGGCTTTCCCCGCCTCCTCGAAGAAAAGGGCTACATTACGGGACAGGGCCTCGAAATCCGGACTCGTGCGCGCATTCGTCTCGTCACCGGGCGGTTTGGCCATTAGGACATTCCCTCCTCGAACCCGTTGCCATTGCTCACGCGGCATGTTTCCGACATTTTAGCGATTGTAGCGTATTAAACACTAGATCCTTGCCAACACTTTTGGATGTCATGATGACTTCACCTGTCGATATTGCCTTGCGAGCCCTGGCTTTCAGCGGATTGGCTGCAATGCTTTCAGCCTGTGCAGGCAACCCGACTCACGACATCCTCACCTCGACGGGTCTTGGTCCGAAGACGGCCGCGGCGCAGGACTTCGTGGTGAAATCTCGGCAGGAATCCATTACGTACATTCCCGTCGGGACAACGTCTGCAGGGCCGTCGACCGCGGCGAAGAACGCGCAGCAGGTGAAGGAAGCGGAGTCGGAGCTCGACAATCTCCGCGAGAAGAATGCCAATGCCGGCGCGGCAGCCGCTGCCGTAGGCGGCACGCCTCCTCCGGATCCGGTTCTGATGCCCAAGAAAGCAAAAGCCAAGCCCACGTCGAACCAATAAGCGCCGTCAGAGGATTTTTTCGGTACGGTACCGAGAGACGAAGCCAGGAAACCGTCATGTCCCAATTCCACCGCATCAAGCGCCTTCCGCCCTACGTTTTCGAGCAGGTCAATCGGATCAAGGCAGCCGCGCGGGCCAATGGGGCCGATATCGTCGATCTCGGCATGGGCAATCCCGATTTGCAGGCACCGCAGCATGTCATCGACAAGCTCGTAGAGACGGTCGGGAAACCTCGGACGGACCGATACTCGGCGTCGAAAGGAATTACGGGCCTGCGCCGCGCGCAGGCGGGCTATTACGAGCGCCGGTTCGGGGTGAAGCTCAATCCCGATACACAGG
>NZ_JBFUKD010000781.1:0-1563 GCF_056401005.1 Microvirga sp. P4_G7
CCATAACCTAGCGGGTGCCGCGCGGCCACTCGGCTCGACGTAATAGATACCAAAGTAGGATGCTTGAACGAGGCGAGCTGGTGCCGCACCAACCGAAGAGCGTAGCGTTGTCCACAGCCCTATCGACCACGCACTTATGCGGTCGCTGGCGTGACTAGCCGGTGACTACTCTTGAAGAAAGTAGCACATGCGATCTTCAGTAGAGTGGAAATATTATAATAAAATCAATATGGTGCGGACGGCGGGGGTCGAACCCGCACGGGCATAGCCCGAGGGATTTTAAGTCCCTTGCGTCTACCAGTTTCGCCACGTCCGCATTGTGAGTGACGGTTAGCGGGAGGCCGGGATAAGCGCAAGCCGGCGCGGGTCAGGTTGTGATCTGCGGGTCAGGTTGTGATCTGATGGCCGTAGAGCCAGTCATAGCGCTTGGTCATGCCTTCGGGCCCGAGCCTTCGCATGACCGCGTCGCGCGCGAGGGCGACCAGCGGGTTGGCGTGGTAGACGCGGCCGTTCTTGCGGGCTTCAGTCTGAACTTTCAGCGCGCGTTCCATCCGCGCTTTTTCGTAGGCGGAGAATACCTGCGGAATGTCGGCCGCGCGATCGGTGACGAGGGAAGCCAGCGTCGCCGCGTCTTCGATGGCGAGGGCTGCGCCCTGGGCCAGAAAGGGAAGCACCGGATGCGCGGCGTCGCCGACGAGGGCGGCGCGGTGGTGTGCCATCCGTTCGACGGGGTGGTCGAAGAGAGACCACAAGAGCCATGTGTCCGCGCTTGCCAGCAATTGCTGCAGGGCAGGGGCCGCATCCCGGTATTGGGACAGGAGCGTCGCGGCATCGCCGGGAGTCGCCCAGCCGTCCACCGGCGTTTCCCGACGCTCGATGGCGACGATGTTGATGAGGCGGCCCTCGGCGATCGGGTAATGGACCACATGGCCGCGCTGGCCGAGCCACAACCCGGTTTCATTGCTCCTAAACACGGACGGGACGCGGTTTCGTTCCACGGCCGCCCGCCATGCCACGGCGCCGCGAAAAGAGGGTGCCGCCTTTTCGCCGAGGGTGGCGCGCGTTTTCGACCAGACGCCGTCCGCTCCGATGACGGCGTCGGCACGCAGGCCCTCCCTGGTCCCACTTTCGGTCGCGAGGGTCAGGCTCACCGCGTCGGCGCCATTGTCGCTCGCCTCGACCGTCCGTCCCATGACAAGGCGGATCGATGGACGGGACCGGACGGCGTCGAGAAGAATCGTCTGGAGATCGGCGCGATGGACGACCCAATAGGGTGCTCCGAAGCGCTCGCGCATGAACGGCCCGAGGGCGACTTCGCCGATGGTCTTACCCGAACGGATGCGGCGGATGCGGACCCGATCGGGCTCACCGGCGACCCGTTTCAAGGCGGCGCCKAGGCCGAGGGCGATCAGATGGCGGCTGGCATTGGGAGAGAGTTGCAGGCCGGCCCCGACCTCGCTGAATCCGGTGCGTCGTTCGATCAACGTCACCGCGTGGCCTTTGTTGGCCAGCGCTAGAGCGGTCGTCAATCCACCGATGCCGGCGCCCACGACCGCGAAGGAG
>NZ_JBFUKD010000782.1:0-1560 GCF_056401005.1 Microvirga sp. P4_G7
GTATCGATGAGATTGGCGCCGCGCCCCGGCGTTCCGGAGGGAAAATTGACCGGACGAAGGAGCCGGGGCTGCCGTTCGATGAAGACGAGCGTCTCGCGCTGATCCCAGGTGTGGTTGCCGAGCGTGACGGCATCCGCACCCGCATTCAGGATCTCGTCGCAGATCGCCTCGGTGATGCCGAAACCACCGGCCGCGTTTTCTCCGTTGATGACGACGCAATCGAGCATCCAGCGTTCGCGCAGGCTGCCGAGCTTGTCGATCACGGCCGTCCGACCGGGGCGTCCGACGATATCGCCGAGAAACAGGAGACGCATGGAAAGTCCTTAAACGGATCCGGTCGGGATCACTTGGTTTTCTGTGATGATGAAATCGAGCGCGCGGTCATGCGGCTCGACGGGCACGCGGGGAATTTCCTGGTCCGCAAAGGCCAGGCCGACGGTCAGGAGAGGGTGCTTTCCCGCCAGCGCTGCAATGGCGCGGTCGAAATGGCCCTTGCCGTAACCGATGCGTCCGCCCTGCCGGTCGAACGCAGCGAGCGGCACCAGCAGAGCCGCTGGAAAGACTTCAGGAGCGTCCGGTCCCGGCTCGTGGACGCCGAAACCGCCGCGAATGAGCGGATCGCCGGGGCGCCAGAGGCGGAAGCTGAGACGGGGATGGATGATTTGGGACAGCGCGACGCCTTGCCCGCGCGCCATCAGGCCCGCGATCAACGGCCGAGGATCGACTTCGCTGCGGATCGGCCAATAGGCCCCGATGGGATCCGCCGCCGCGAGCTCCGGCAAGCGGAGGGCGCGATCGGCGATGCGGTGGGCGGCGTCCTGGCGAAACGAATCGTCGAGGGCGTCGCGCCGCGCAAGCGAAGCGCGGCGAAGCTGGTCTTTCGTTTCGGCGACGTCGGGAGGAATCATGAAAAGAGCGCGGAGCCACAAAAGCCGTCGGAGTAGCGATCCCGGGAACCTACATAAGTAGGTGGGCGCCGTGTATCCCGGTCCAGGGACCGGGTCAGGGACAGCTCCCTAAGGATCGTTAAGGCCCCGGGGAAATGAACTCCTAACGTGCCCCGCAGCCCCGCCTTGCTTATGTAGTGACGATGCTCGTGCGGGGGAAGGGGAAAGTTTTGAACGGATCGGCAATCCGTCTTCCTCATTCCGGGGCCGCGGAGCGGAACCCGGAACCCATGAGCACCGACCATGCAGAACGAGACGCGACAATGGAGGCGCCCTTTCCGGAATCGTTACTGGTTATGGGTTATGGGCTCTCGCTACGCTCGCCTCGAAATGACGGAATGGGTCACCGGCACGAGGCCGGCGATGTTGGCGTCGAGGAATTCCTAGCTCTGGACAGTGCCCACATTCAGCCCGCGGGCCAGGCGTTCGATTCGCTCCGCCGCCTTGCCGATCGACTCGACGAGGCGCGATTCGATGTATTGCGAGCGTTCGTCGCCGGCGGAGGCAAGCGAGTGCAGTTTGGACAACTCCGCTTCCAGCGCCGCGACCTTCCGCTTCGTCTCGGCCATTTCGTCGGCGATGGTGATGGCGGCCATAACGTGGAGCCGCATGT
>NZ_JBFUKD010000783.1:0-1555 GCF_056401005.1 Microvirga sp. P4_G7
CTCGCCGCCCTCGCCGGTATTCGACCTACCGCCGATGGCGTTCATGGCGAGTGCAAGTGTWTCGTGGGCTTCCTTCGAGATAGAGCCGAAGGACATCGCGCCCGTCGAGAAACGCTTGACGATGTCCGCCGCGGGTTCGACCGCGTCGAGCGCGATCGGCGCGCGTCCGCTTTCCTCGGCCAGCTTGATGCGGAACAGCCCGCGCATGGTCTTGAGATTAGCTTCCTGATTGTTCACCAGCGCCGCGAATTCGCGATAGCGCTCGACGGATTCGAGACGCACCGCATGCTGCAGCGTCGCTACGGTGTCCGGTGTCCACGCGTGTTCTTCACCGCGCAGGCGATAGGCGTATTCCCCGCCCACGTCGAGGGCGTTACGATAGATAGGCGCGTCGCCGAAGGCGTCACGGTGGCGGCGGACGTTTTCTTCCGCCACCTCGTCCATGCCGATGCCTTCGATCGTCGTCGCGGTGCCGAAGAAATCGCGGTTGACGAATTCGGATTTCAGACCGACCGCATCGAAGATCTGCGCGCCGCAATAGGATTGATAGGTGGAGATGCCCATCTTGGACATCACCTTGAGCAGACCTTTATCGACCGCCTTGATGAAGCGGTAGACGATCTCCTCCTCGTCCACTTCCGGGGGCATCTCGTCCTTCATGGCGAGCAGCGATTCGAAAGCGAGATAGGGATTGATCGCTTCGGCGCCGTAGCCGGCAAGGCACGCGAAGTGATGCACCTCACGGGGTTCGCCGGATTCGACGACGAGCCCGACCGAGGTGCGCAGGCCCTTGCGGATCAGATAGTTGTGAACCGACGCCGTGGCGAGGAGGGCGGGGATCGGAATCCGGTCCGGTCCCACCATGCGGTCCGACAGGATGATGATGTTGTACCCGCCGTGAACCGCCGCTTCCGCGCGGTCGCAAAGACGATCGACCGCTCCGTCGAGGGCCGCCGCGCCGAGTTCGGCGGGATAGGTGATGTCGAGTGTCTTGGTGTCGAATCGATCCTCGAAATGACCGATGCAGCGGATCTTCTCCAGATCCTCATTGGTGAGAATCGGTTGGCGTACTTCCAGGCGCTTGCGGCGCGACGTTCCTTCGAGATCGAGGATGTTGGGACGCGGCCCGATGAACGACACGAGGCTCATCACGAGCTCTTCACGGATCGGGTCGATCGGCGGATTCGTGACCTGGGCAAAGTTCTGCTTGAAATAGGTGTAGAGCAGCTTCGCCTTGTCGGAGAGGGCGGAGATCGGCGTATCCGATCCCATCGAGCCGACCGCTTCCTGGCCCGTCACGGCCATGGGCTGCATCAGCAGCTTGAGGTCCTCCTGAGTATAGCCGAACGCCTGTTGGCGATCGAGCAGGGAGACGTCCGTGCGTGATTCCCGTGCCTGAACCGGCTTGAGATCCTCGAGCACGATCTGCGTGCGCTTCAACCATTCCTGGTAGGGATGCGCTTGCAGCAGCTGCTGCTTGATCTCATCGTCCGAGACGATGCGGCCCTGCTCCAGATCGATGAGCAGCATCTTACCCGGCTGCAGGCGCCACTTC
>NZ_JBFUKD010000784.1:0-1553 GCF_056401005.1 Microvirga sp. P4_G7
GCGTATCCGACGTGACATCCGCGACAGTACCGTTCGTCACGATCGTGTTGTTGACGATCTTGAATTTGCCGTCCGCGCTGATCAGGCCGCCCGAACCCGCCTGGAAACTCGCAAAGGTGTAGCTGATGGTCTGGTTGTCGCCATCCTTGGCGGCAAGCGTCACGACCGTCTGGTTGTTGCTTGTGCCTTCGTTGACGTTCGCGGTCCCGGACGGCGTTGTCGGGGCCTTGTTGACGTTCCTTACGGTGATCGTCACCGTGCCGGTGGATGTCGCGTTTGCCGTGCCGGAACCGTCGTTCGCGACAAGCGAATAATTGATCGGCGTATCCGACGCCACGTCCGCGACCGCGCCATTGGTCACGATCTTATTGTCGACGATCTTGAATTTGCTGTCGGCACTGATCAAGCCGTTCGAGCCGGCGAGCGCGCTCGCGAAGATGTAGCTGATCGCCTCCCCGTCGTCGTCGACGTCGTCGAGGGTCATGACCATCTGGCCGTTGCCAGTCCCCTCGTTGACATTCCCCGTGCCTGCCGGCGTCGTCGGCGCCTTGTTGGGGAGGCCGTCATCGATCACGTAGACCTTGAACGTCTTCTCCTCATGGAGCAGCGCGCCGCCTGGGCCGCCGGCATCCGTCACGCGGACTTTGATCTCGTAGAACTTGCCCCCGCTATCCGACTGCAGATCCGACGCGTTGTAGTTCAGCGGCGCCGCAAGCACGACCTTGGTGCCGGTCGGATCGATCTTGAAACGATTGCCGGGATTGGTCGTGATCGAGTAGGTCAGCGCATCGCCGAAACCCAATTCCAAATCTTGGTCGTACGCCGTGAGATTGCCGATGAGTGTATTCGCGGCAAGCTTCTCGACGACCGATAGCACAGTGCCGCCAGTCGCGTTCTTCAAAGCGAGGTTGGTCGGCGCATCGTTGATGTCGTTGAGATAGACGCCGAATTGTCCGGCCTGCACGCCGGTCCCGCCGCCGAGCTCGGCGCCGGTGATCGACATCGAGAACAGATTGCCCAGTTCGAAGTCGAAGAGGGGGTTGCCCTCCGCGTCCACGACGGCCTTCGCGAAAATCTGATTGCCGACGATGTAGAAGCGRCCGCCGCCGTCCCCGTCGAAACCGGGGCCGAAATTGAAGGTATAGCGCCAACCGGGCTGGGCGTTCGAGATCGTCCCGATCAACGTATCTTTAGCAAGGTTCTCGTTGAAGACGACGTTGTAGTCTGGATCGTCGGGAGCCTGGCTACCCAAGGAGCCTGCGACGATCTCGAGTGCATATGGAACGGCCATTTTGGTCCCGAGTCGGAAGGGCAATCATTTTTGCGGCTATCGACGGTCGGAGAGACCACGCGCCTATCAGAATGGGGAACCCTATTCGCCCGTGGGCCGGAGCGGACTATACGAGCAGCTAGGTGACATGATGTTTCTTTGGCCGATCAACGGGTTTCCCCTCTGTCCTGACCCACCACTTGCAGAACACAAGAAGAACAGCTACCTTGTTCGTGCTTTGTTTCAGATTCGCTCCCGCGGGAGCTGCAAGGATCGACCATGT
>NZ_JBFUKD010000785.1:0-1551 GCF_056401005.1 Microvirga sp. P4_G7
ATCCAGTCGTGGTCGGCGATCTCGATGCCACCGATATCGATGGGGACGCTCTGACCTTCACCTTGGTGGATGCTGCAGGCACGGCGATCGACCACGCCAAGTTCGAGATCATCGTTGTCGGCGGAGTGGCAAAACTCGCTCTCAAGGCCAACGCGACGCTCGATCGCGAGGCCGCGAACCATTACGACCTGCGCATCAAGGTTTCGGACGGTACGGATCATGACTTCAAGGACGTGACGATCACGATCGGCGATGTCAACGACACCGCACCGACGAGTATAAAGATCGACGGTGGCACGAGCGACATCGTCTCCCAAGATGACCCGGCAGGCCAAATCATCGGCGACTTGACGGCGACCGATCTGGATACGACAGGGACTCTCACGTTCCGTCTCGTCAAAGCCGACGGCACGAACTACGCCAACGGAGAACGTGATCCGCTCTTCCAGGTCGTCGTGGTCGGCGGCGTCGCCCAGCTCGCCGTTCGCGACGACGTCACACTCACTGAAGCCGACATCGGCGCTCATGTCGTTCACGTCCGCGCCAACGACGGTGTCGCCGACAGCGCGCTCCAGAACCTGACGATCAATGTGGCGAATGTGAACGACACCCCCGTCGTCACGGTTCCGACGGCCACGCGCACATTGGCCGATACGGCGGTGGCCGCGATCTTCGGCGACGTGACATTCTCCGATGTCGACAGCACGAACCTGACCGTCAAGATCGTCCAAGACGATCTTGCAAAGGGCGTGTTGGCCAATCTCGGCACCGGCACCTTCGACGCCGCGACCAAGACTTACACGGTCACCGGCACGGCGGCGGTGGTGAAGGCGGCGGTTCAGGCGTTGACGTTCAACCCGACCGACCGCGCGAATGCGAAGGTCGGCGCGGTCGATGCGACGACGTTCAAGATCACCGCCAGTGACGGCACTCTCACATCCACGGAAAAGACGGTCACGGTCAACGCGACTGCCGAGAACCGCGCTCCGACGGCGTTGGCCTTCACGGGCGCATCCTCCGTTCAGGAGCTCGCCGCCAACGGCACCGTTCTCGGCACGCTCGCGGCGACGGATTCCAACGCGGAAGACGTGATCACGTATTCGCTGACTGACGACGCCATGGGCCGCTTCGCCATTGTCGGCAACAAGGTCGTCGTGAAGAACAGCGTCGGCCTCGACTTCGAGAACGCGACGTCACATTCCGTCACAGTCAAGGCCACCGATGCTGCCGGCGCTTCCGTCAGCAAGACCATGGCGTTCGCCGTCACGGATCTCGCGACCGAAGTGACCATGGGTACCGACGGCAACGATGTGATCAAGGGTGGCAAGGGAGCCGACAAGCTCGCCGGTGGCAAGGGAGACGACAGGATCGCCGGCGGTCTCGGCAAGGACATCCTGACCGGCAACGACGGCAAGGACACGTTCGTGTTCGCGACCAAGTTGGACAAGAAGAAGTCCAATGTCGACACGGTCACCGACTTCAAGGCTGGGCTCGATCGGATCCAGCTCGACGACACCATCTTCAAGGGTATCGGAAAGGGTGGTACGGCCG
>NZ_JBFUKD010000786.1:0-1547 GCF_056401005.1 Microvirga sp. P4_G7
ACCTGATGGGCGGCGCCGTCAAGATCTTCGATGAAGCCCCGCGCAGCGCCGATCCGGTTTATGCCGTGTTCGGCGACGTGAAGGCAGCGGATTGGTCCACCGACAACGACCGCGGCCACGAACAGAACATCGCACTCATCGTCTGGGGCGAGGAAGGCAGCGCCGGAACCGCGCTCGCCGCCGCCGAGCGCCTGGCCCTCGTTCTGCACGATGCCGCGCTTTCCCTCGACGGGCACCGTCTCGTGCAGTTGCGTGTGACCGAACTGTCCTGCGAACGCGACAAGGACACACGCCGCGTTCGCGCCACATTGCGATTGCGCGCCGTGACGGAAGTGATGTGACCGCACATCCAAACCCTCAGCCGCACTGGGTGGCAATCCTCTCCGCTGTCATGGCCGGGCTCGTCCCGGCCACCTCGATCGGATGAGCGCTGCGCTTCACGGAAGCGAGGTCACCGGCACAAGGCCGGTGATGACGTAGTGGGGAATCTCATCCTGAGGGGGCCGGAGGCCCGTCTCGAAGCCTCATCCTGAGGAGCGACGCAGTCGCGTCTCGAAGCCTCATCCTGAGGAGCGACGCAGTCGCGTCTCGAAGGACGAGGCGTCTCCAGTGGTCTCTGGAGGTCCTTCGAGACGCCGCTCCGCGGCTCCTCAGGATGAGGGGTTGGAGAGGAGACAGTCCTCTGTGTCATCCCCGGCGAGCGTAAGCGAGGGAAGGGGACCCAGGACTGGCCCGTCTTCGCGAGAATGTGGCTCGGCGCAATGGGTTCCCTTCCCCTGCGATGGCTCCGCCATCTCCGGCCGGGAATGACACTGGGGGTGGCAATCCYCWCCGCTGTCATGGCCGGGCTCGTCCCGGCCACCTCGATYAGATGAGCGCTGCGCWTMASGGAAGCGAGGTCACCGGSACRAGSCCGGTGATGACGTAGTGGGGAACCTCATCCTGAGGGGGCCGGAGGCCCGTCTCGAAGCCTCATCCTGAGGAGCGACGCAGTCGCGTCTCGAAGCCTCATCCTGAGGAGCGACGCAGTCGCGTCTCGAAGGACGAGGCGTCTCCAGTGGGTCTCCTCCTTCGAGACGCCACTCATTCACTTCAATCTCAAAGGACATTCGTCATGCCGGCTCAAAAGGGCAAGGATCTCTTGGTCAAGATCAACGACGGCGCATCCGGCTTCGTGACGGTCGCCGGATTGCGGACGCGGCAGATCGCCTTCAACGCGGAAACGGTGGACGTCACCAACGCCGATTCCGCCGGCCGCTGGCGCGAATTGCTCGCCGGCGTCGGCGTGCGCCGCGCGGGCATCACCGGATCGGGCGTGTTCAAGGACGAGGCGTCCGATGCGCGTATGCGCCAGGTGTTCTTCGATGGCGACGTGCTCACATACCAGATCGTCATTCCCGATTTCGGTCGCATCGAAGGACCATTCCAGATCACGAGCCTCGAATATCGCGGCGATCACGCGGGCGAAGTGACCTTCGAGATGGCCTTCGAATCCGCCGGCGTCCTGACATTCGCCGCGCTGTGACGGTTCGCGGTGTTCGCAATCC
>NZ_JBFUKD010000787.1:0-1546 GCF_056401005.1 Microvirga sp. P4_G7
GGATATGATCGAGGGCGTTCTTCGTGCCGCTGAGGCGCAGCGACACCGTCCCGTTTCCGTCGACGAGAGCCTGGATCTCGGAGCGCTCCTGGCGCAGGGAGATGGTCTGCCCCGTACGATAGCCGAGTTCGAGACCGACATCCGCGTGGCGACCGGTCGCGATTTCCGTGTTTGCCTTGGCAAGATCCGCCTGCAGCTTGTTGATGGCGCCGCGGGGCGAGTTCCAGAGGCTCAGTGTGGAAATGAAGGTCGTTTTCATGGCGCTATCAAACCGCGTTCAGGAGCGTTCGCATCATCTCGTCGATGACGGAGATCAATTTGGCCGAGGCCGAGTAGGATTTTTCGAGCTGCAGCATGATTGCCGTCTCGTCGTCCATGTTGACGCCGGTGGCGTTCGACAACGCCTCCGAGGCGTGGCCGAGCAAGGTTGTCTGATAGTCGAGCTCGGTCGACGAGGTCTTGCGCGTTGCTTCGAGCCAGCTTGCCGAGGAAGCGGCAAATCCAGCGAGCGAATTCGTCGTTCCGAGCCCGAGTGCCGGATCGAACGCCCGGTCCGCTCCGAGCTTGTCGGCCAAATCGTAGAGGCGATCGGAAAATGCCGCGTTCGAACCGGCGGCGCCTGGATTGTATCGATACGCGGGAGCATTGATGCCTCCGTCCCGCAGGCTTTCGAGCACGCCGCCCTGGGCCGGATCCACCAACGCGTTGATCTTGATACTCCCGGCCAACCCTTTCACATCGGGCGCGCCGGGCATCCCGGGGCCGCCGCCATATGTGAATAACCCGGTTGCGTCCGCTAGAGTCGCTGGAATCGTCTGATCGCTTTCGGCAAAGGCTTCGATGAGCCCCTTGGCGATCTCGTCGAGCTGGCTCTGGTAGTCGACCGAGACATTGTCGCGCAGTGTCGCCAAGCCGACGAGCCGTCCTTCGCGCAGTGGCATCGGCGAACCCGGTCCGGTGACTTGCACGCCGTCGATGAAAATGGCGTTGCCGACCGTGCCGGGACTGTAGGTCTCGGTCGCATTGAACGTTACGGTCCTGGGCGTCTTCTCGAAGAGGGTGACGCCGCTATCCGTATAGATCGCAATGTCGTTGTTCTCGCGCGTGACAACCGTAATCCCCATCTCCTCAGAGAGTTGGGCAAGGATATTGTCGCGGGTGTCGAGAGCGTCGCTGACGTCGACGCCGGACGCCGTCCCCTTCACAACGGTCTGGTTCACCACCTCGAACTGGCTCAAGAGATCATTGATATGCCCGACGGAACCGGCGATCGCCGAATCGGCTTCGGCGCGGGTCTTCTGAACGGTCGCCGTCGCGTTGTTCAATGTCGTCGAGAGCTCATTGGCGCGCGAGACGACCGCCTGCGCAAGAACCAGGTTGTCGGGCTCCTTCGCATATTGCTGAAGTGCCGAATTGAAAGCGCCGATCCGGGCCGCCGTCGAGGTATTGAGGGCCGTGTCGCCAATGGTGATCTTGAGCTTATCGAGCCCGTCGAGCATCGCCTGCTGGCCGGCAGCTCCCGATGTCGTGTCGAGCATCTTGTAGA
>NZ_JBFUKD010000788.1:0-1544 GCF_056401005.1 Microvirga sp. P4_G7
GGATTCGTAGTGTTCGGTGCCTTCTGCTCTTGGAGTTTATTCGAGAACAGAAATGGGTTCTTGGGCGACGTCGCGTTGCGTAAGCGCGAGAACTGAAAAGCGTGTATCAAACACTATTTCGAACCGACAAGGCTTCGCGCTTGCGCGAGCGCGCTTTCAGCTGCCGTTCTTCGTATCTCCCCGAGGTCCTGCTTCGGATCATCGAGATATTTCAAACGTGCGGCATTCTCGATTTCCGGCCGGCACAGGTCGAGCATTAGATCGATAAGCTTCTCCTGGGCGACCAGTTGCCCCTCTCTCACCGAACTCGCGGTCTTCAGACACCGGTCAATGGCGTCGGTCGCCGGCAGAGACTGGCGAGCAACAGCAGGCTCTGGAGTGGCGACGACAGGACTCGTCGATTTCGCGAATGCCGCGCGAGCCTGCACGGCCGAAGTTACTACGTTTCGCTGGATGACAGTTCGCAGTTCATCTCGGACGCGAAGATCGGTACCGCCATCAAGGCGATAAGCTTCCATGGCCGCGTCGAGCGCAGCCTGCACCTCCCTATTGCAAAGCGTCATCGCGGCTGTCGCGAGAATCTCCGCTGTCTCAGAAGAGGCTACAAGACTAGTTAGCTCGCTCTTGGTACACGCGTACACGCGGTCCCGTAGTAAATCGCGAGCGCGGTTTGCCTCAGATAGACGAGCCTTGCGAGCAGTGTCCGCTTGTTCAACTTCAACGTTGCGGCGCGCGATGACATCCTTGAGTCGGGCGCTGATCGCCCGGGGTAGGTCCTCGAGGTAAGGTCCTTGATAGAAGGGGAGTCCAGTGCCAGAACCGTAAATTTGGTCGTGCGTCCGTACCATCTGGCCGGCGAGAGAATTGCAGGCATCACCGGTAGCCCGGATCGCGTCGTGCCACCGGCCTTCCCGAGCTATATCCAACGCCGTTGTATTTGCGGCGATCGTATTCGCGTAGCAATCGGTAGCGGCACGAATATATGGTAAATGAAGGCGACGCTTTTGAGCCTCCGAGTAGGCCTGCGCATAAGCAGCACACGTCCACAGGGAAACAAGCGCCCCAAGAATTGCCCCGACGATCTTCATAGCCCCYCCAGTTCTCAAGCTATCATTGCTTCTGGAKAAGTCGAGTACTCCCGATGGCGGGCGGGGCAGCTCCGCACCAAATCTAACCTATGCGCCTAGCACGCTCCCATGCGAGGACATCATCGATACGATAAATGACCCTTTTGCCTAATTTGACATACGGAGGGCCCACTCGCCTGCAACGCATCATACGCAATGAATCGGCGGACATTTGCCATCTTTGAGCAAGCTGTTGCGTGGTGAGATGCGATGCCTCCTCCAGCTTGGGTAGTATGGCGGCGCTAGTTGCGCTGTGTGCTGAGGCGCCGGGTCGCCCGGCTTGAACATCCTCCCATCGCTCGACATCGTCGATCCGGTACCGTTCGATCCGGCCGAATTTAATGCACGGTGGCTTATTGAGGGATCTCCGGAATTGCTGAATGGTGAGACGCCAGCGATCCGCAAGCTCCTCGGGGG
>NZ_JBFUKD010000789.1:0-1542 GCF_056401005.1 Microvirga sp. P4_G7
TGACGAGGATCAGGCTCACCAGCACGAAGGTGACGGAGTTGGCGAAAATGATCGGCGCGTCGCCAATCATCACGCCATAGATCAGCCACAGGCCGACGCCGACGGCAAAGGCACTCTGGGTCACGAGGGAAAGCGACTTCGTATCCTTGGTCCGCAGGGTCTTCAAAGCCTGCGGCAGCCAGCACAAAGTGGTCAGAATGGCGGCGGCAAAGCCGARGATTTCGAGGCCGGACATTGAAGCGTTTTTCGAATCGGGGAAACGAGAGAGCTTTAGCATGCCGCCGCCGGTGGCGCATGAAATTGTGTGACGCCCCTACGTCGGACAGGGGAACCAGCCGCCAAGCTGAACCGAAAGCCCCTTTCGGTGTTTTCCCTGTCAGGACAGACAAAGGGCTTCTCGATGGACATTGCACGCGACAAGATTTGCGACTTCATCACTCGGGTCAAAGCGATCGACGCCAAAGAGGAGATGACCGATCCCGATTCCGGCTCGAACCCCACGGATGACGGCAACCGGGACGTCTTGACCATGGCGTCCGACGATCCGACCGAGGAGGAGCTGCGTGAATTCATCGCCGCCCTGAACGACGACGAGGCGGCCGATATCGTCGCCCTCATCTATATCGGCCGGGGCGACATGGAACCCGAGGAATGGGGCGACGCCGTGAGGCTCGCCAGGGAGCGCATCGCGGTCAGCCGGGTCCAGACCGCCGACTACCTCCTCGGCATCCCCAATCTCGGCGACCTGCTGGACGAAGGTCTGGCGGCGTTTGGCGAGGGTTGCGAATAGAGGAGCGCCGTGTAGGACGCGCCTTTTCATCCGCCGCAGCGGATGGGCAAGGGCATCGCGCGAACGCCAAACAGGGAACATGGGTGGGTTGTAAAAGGCCGCCTGGCTCTTCCCATCTCCCATCGTTTGTACCATATTCGTTCTATGGCCAAAGCACCCAAAAAGCCCAAGCTTTCCACCGGGAAAGCGAGCAAACCTGAACTGAAGCCCCTCGATAGCTACCTGTCGGAACTGCTCAATCCCGCGGTCAATCGGGAGCGCAAGGAGGCGGAGGGATTCGCCGAACGCGCGCAGGAGACGTTCGCTTACGGCGACGTGTCGGACGTCGACCCGGCGCTGGCGGCGAAGATCGGCCTGAGCGAACCGATTGCCGGGGACGCTGAAACTGACAGCGTCGTCGACGATGCGTCGAGCGGCGTCTCCGCCACCGTTCAGGCCTTGACGCGTCTTCTGACCGAAGGCGATCCGCGCTTCAAGAACGGCAAATTATGGGTGCCTCATCGGCCCGAGCGTCCGGAGAAATCCGAAGGCGGCATTCCGTTCAAGATCGTCTCGGAATTCACGCCGGCGGGCGATCAGCCCACAGCGATCGCGGAACTGGTCGACGGGGTCAGGCGGCAGGAGCGCGATCAGGTGCTGCTCGGCGTCACCGGYTCCGGCAAGACCTTCACSATGGCSAAGGTGATCGAGGAAACGCAGCGGCCGGCGCTGATTCTCGCGCCCAACAAGACGCTCGCCGCGCAGCTCTACGG
>NZ_JBFUKD010000790.1:0-1536 GCF_056401005.1 Microvirga sp. P4_G7
TTGTAGTAGAGGTTGTAGACGATCTGATTGTTCATCGTGCCGCCGAACTGCGGATGCGGATGCAGCACGATGGCGATCGGAGCCCCTTTCTGCTTCGCGGGTTGGTAACGCCCCTCGATGCGGCCGGCAGGGCCCGTGAAGATGACCTCAGGCATATGGATGTGACCTCTTGGCGATCCCTCGCAGGGAGGGAGACAATTCGCAGGTAAACCTTGACTCGTGCCCCCTGAGCTCCTTAAAATCTCTTAGAATAATTCTAAGTACTGTGACATATATGTCCCAGTCAGAGCTGGCGGGCCGTCAGGGCGCGACCTGATGGATATGGTTGTGCTGCTTTAGCATGGCAACCAGGGGCTTTTGCAAGGTTTTCGTGCTCGGCATTCGCGCCACTTCTTCGCAAGCCAGGTTTTTTGGCAGATTCTTGAAAGGAATCATATCGCATGGCGGTCGGCCAGCGCAGCTATCTCGACTACAACGCGACGGCGCCTATGAGGCCCGAAGTCGCGGAAGCGATGGCGCGCGCCTTCATGTTTCCCGGGAATGCCTCCTCTGTCCACGCGGAAGGTCGTGCTGCCCGTGCCGCCATGGAAGAGGCGCGGGAGAAAGTCGCCGCTCTGGTAGGCGCAACAGCTAAGAACGTCATTTTCACGAGTGGGGGGACGGAGGCCAACAATCTGGTGCTTTCGCCGTCTTTCCGCATGTCCGGCCGCGCTGGCGCCAGCCTGCTGCTGCTCGGAGCGACGGAGCATCCGTCCGTGTTGTCGGGCCACCGGTTCCCCCTGGAGGCGGTCGAGCGCATTGCCGTCGACGGGCATGGCGTGATCGCCCAAGCGCCGCTGAGGGCACGYCTCGAGAAAGCCGGCGACCTGCCTGTTATGGTGTCGGTCCAGGCTGCCAACAACGAGACGGGCGTTCTCCAGCCGTCGGAGGCGATTGCCGCCCTGGTTCATGAGCATGGGGGCTATTTTCATTCGGACGGCGTCCAGGCCGCGGGCAAGGTCCCGCTTGCCCTGGCCTCGCTCGGAGCCGACGTTTTGACCCTGTCCGCTCACAAGATCGGTGGACCGAAGGGCATCGGAGCCGTGGTCATGGCCTCGGACCGATTTGAGATCGCCGAGAGGCTGATCCGTGGCGGCGGTCAGGAGCGCGGCTACCGCGCCGGCACCGAGAATGTTGCCGCGATGGTCGGTTTCGGCGTCGCGGCGTCGCTCGCCAAGGCGAATTTGGCCGATGAGGCGGACCGGCTGCGACACTTGCGCGATGATGCGGCAAGTGTGATACGCCGGCTCGTCCCGGATGCGATCGTCTTCGCGGAGGGCGCGGACCGGTTGCCAAACACGCTATCCTTTGCCATTCCCGGTCTACGGGCCGAGACGGCATTGATTGCTTTCGACATGGGAGGGATCGCCCTCTCGTCGGGATCGGCCTGCTCATCGGGCAAGGTCAAGCGATCGCATGTGCTCGATGCCATGGGCGTCGATCCGGCGCTCGCGGAAGGCGCTTTGCGCGTCAGTTTGGGGTGGATGACCACGAAAG
>NZ_JBFUKD010000791.1:0-1535 GCF_056401005.1 Microvirga sp. P4_G7
GGCAACAGCGGCGTCACGACCTTCACCTTCACGGTGACCCGCGCCAATCCGGACGGAGACGTTACGGTCGATTGGGACTTGGCTAACCTCGGCGCCGCAGGACAGGCCGTGCTCGGCGACTTCAATGGCCCCACGAGCGGTACATTGACGTTCACTGGAACGGAGACGACGAAGACGATCGAGATTTCCGTCGTCGGCGACGTGGACTTCGAAGTGAACGAGGTGTTCTCGGTCAAACTGACCAATGCCACGGCCGGCGTCGTATTTCTCAGCGACAGTGCGTCGAGCACCATCATCAACGACGATGTCATGGCGATCTACAAGATCCAGGGCAGGGGGCACGCGTCCGACCAGGTCGGCAAGGATGTTCTCACCACCGGCATCATCACCGGCATCCAGATGACGGGAACCACGCGTGGATTCTACATCCAGGATCCGAACGGCGACGGGGACGCCAGCACGTCCGACGCCATCTTCGTCTTCCGCGGCGCCAACTGGATTCCGGATGTGGAGATCGGCGACGCCGTGACCGTGAAAGGCAAGATCGCCGAATTCAAATCCACCTCGCGCCCCGACGATCTCACCCTGACGCAGTTCGGCACCGACGCGACCGTCGCCGTCACCTCGAAGCACAATGCCTTGCCCGAAGCCGTTGTTCTCGGTCCCAACGGCTTGCTTCCTCCGACAGGCGACGTTCAAGCGGCCGCGGCGTTCTACGAGAGCATCGAAGGCATGCGCGTCACGGTCCAACCGACTCGCGTTGTCGGCGCCACCAATGATTTCGGCGAGATCTGGGCGGTCATCGAGGGAGCCTACGACACATCGAGCCTCACCGGTCGGGGTGGCTTGTCCACATCGTCGACGGATTTCAATCCGGAACGCATCCAGTTCGACAACATCCGCGACAGCATGTCGATGCCGTTCGTCGATATCGGTGCGAAACTGGCGGCTGTGTCCGGCATCATGACCTATGGGTTCTCATCCTACGAGGTCCTGGTCACGTCGACGCCGATCGTGACTTCTCAATCGACGCTTCAGCCGGAGGTCACAACCGTCACTGCGTCGAACGAATTCTTCCTGTCCTTCGCCAACTACAACGTCGAGAACCTCGATCCCAACGACGATGACGGCGATGCCGATATCGACAATGGACATTTTGCGAAGATCGCGAGCCAGATCGTCGACAATCTGGGCGCTCCTCACGTCATCGCGCTGCAGGAGATTCAGGACGACAGCGGCTCGGTCGACAACGGCGTCACATCCGCCGACGTCACCCTGCAAAAACTCGTCGACGCCATCGTTCTGGCGGGCGGGCCTCGCTACAAGTTCGCCTATCTTTCACCGGACAACAACAAGGACGGCGGGCAGACCGGCGGCAATATCCGGCAGGCCTTCCTTTACAATGACGACGTCGTCGATCTCGTTGACGGCTCATTGCAGCGCATCGTGGATCCCGATCCGCTTACCAACGACGCGTTCGAGGCAAGCCGGAAGCCGCTCGTCGCGCAATTCTCCTTCAACGGAGAGATCTATAC
>NZ_JBFUKD010000792.1:0-1534 GCF_056401005.1 Microvirga sp. P4_G7
GTCGTCGGGTCGCGAGCGTTCGGCGCCGTGGGAGCGAGGTGGCCTTGGCCTCCTCGCTTTGCTTTGTGCGCTGGTTCTCGCGCTTGACGTACTGCCGCTCGGCCGCTTGCTGTTTGCCGCTTTTGCACCGGGCGGCGTCTTCAGGCCGGATGCCGTTCTGGATGCGGTGACGAGCCGTGCTGCCATTCGCGCGACGATCGCAACGCTTGAAACGGCCCTGGTATCGAGCGTCATCGCGATCGCGTTGGGGTCGTTCATGGCTCTCATTCTGTCGGCGACGGATGTCCCGGCGCGTCGCTGCTTGAGCTTCCTGTTCGTGCTGTCGCTGATGGTCGCGCCGCAGGTGATGGCGCTCGCGTTCATGACGCTCGCGGGCCCTGCGTCACCGATCCTGACATTGCTCGGATGGGCGCCGATCCCGGGTAGCGCCAATCCGCTCCTCGGCCGCGGCGGGATCATTCTCGTACTCGGTCTCCACCACGCCCCGATCGTCTTCATCGTGCTGATGGCCGGTCTCAAGCGCGTGCCGCAATCGCTGATCGAAGCCGCGCAGGTGGATGGCGATCGGCCGTCGCAAATCACGATGCGCATCGTCGCGCCGCTCCTGAAGCCGCATTTTGCAAGCGCCGCGTTGCTCGCTTTCGTCGCCGGCGTCGGCAATTTCGGGATCGCGGCCCTCCTCGGATTGCCGGTCAACTATCTGACATTGCCGACGCTGATCTATCGCAGGCTGTCGAGCTTCGGTCCTTCAGTGATCGGCGACGTTGCGGTGCTCGGCGTTTTCGTTGCGGCGATTGCAGGAGTGGGCATTGTCGCGAGCCGTCTCGCGCTGAAGGGATCGACGACAGAGCTCGAAGCCGAGCACCGTCTTGCCGCCTATTGGAGACTAGGACGCACACGGTGGATGATTGCATTCGCGGCCTGGGCCGTCATCGGCGGTGTGCTCGTTCTGCCGATCGTGTCGCTCGTCGCAGCTGCCCTCGTGCCCTCGTACGGAGTCGCGCTATCGCTCGCGACTTTCACGTTCGACAATTTCAGGGAAATTCTCTGGCGGCAGGATGTGACGGCGCGAGCGTTTCGAAACTCGTTCCTGTTCGCCGGCGCAACCGCCCTATGCCTCAGCGCGCTGTCTATCCCGGCGGCGTATCTCTTACATCGACGGGCGCGCAACTTTGGTCACACGCTTTTCGCGATGATCGAAGCGCCCTACGCCATTCCGGGTATCGTGCTCGCAATCGCGTGCATTCTGCTTTTGATCAAGCCGCTGCCGCTTCTCGGCGTGTCGCTGTACGCAACGCCGTGGATCATCGTCTTTGCGTATCTCAGTCGGTTTCTTCCGGTCGTGCTCAAGCCAGCGCTCGCAGCCCTGGAGCAGATCGAGAAATCGATGGAGGAGGCGGCGGCCTTGGATGGGGCGCGCCTTTTGCGGCGTCTTCGCACCATTGTCGCTCCAGCAATTCTGCCCTCGGTCGCTGCCGGTGGTCTCCTGGCGTTCCTGCTCGCCTTCGGTGAACTCACCGTATCCGCGCTGCTC
>NZ_JBFUKD010000793.1:0-1534 GCF_056401005.1 Microvirga sp. P4_G7
TTCACGAGCTGCGCCAGGAGCGCCGGATAGGGTCCGTCGGTTGTCAGCTTCACGCTGCCGTTCGCCGTCACTTCGGCGTTGAGAATTTTGTTGAACTGCCCGAGTTGCGGACTCGAAAATTTAGGATCGATGATCCGTTTGACGCTGAACGCCACATCCTCCGGGGTCAGCTTCTGGCCGTCGTGAAAGCTGACGTCGTCTCGAATCTTGAACTCGATTTCGGTGTCCGAGAGATTTTTCCACGCGGTGGCGATCTGCGGAACGATCTCTCCCTTGTCGTCGCGCGTGACGAGATTGTCGAAAATATTGCGATAGACGAAGTAGCTGTCCGGGTTCCATTGGACATGCGGATCGAGCGAAGAGGGTTCGTTCACGAGATCGACCGTGAAGCGATCCTTGGCCATGGCTGCAGTGGAGACGGAAGCGGCAAGGCAAAGGCTGACGAATGCGGCAGAAAGCTTCGTTCGTTTGTTCGACATGTCGAATTTCCCTTGGTTTTTACGTCGTCTTTCCTCTGGTCTGGTTTTGTCTCGCAGGGCTGTCCGGACGCAGGGCATTCGTGCCGCCCTCGGAAGTCCGACCCATTTTGCGAGCCTGGTTGTCTCCAGGCATTGACGCGAGCGGTGATCGCAGACGCAACAATGCGTCCGCTACGAATTGATGGAAACGTTCGATATCCAGGAGTATTTCCGCTGTCGCGGTGGCGCGGTCATGCTGCGCGAGAGCTTTGACCAGCGGCCTACGATTGGACGTGAAGAAGCGAGCTTCAGAGTTCTCCAGGAAGTGGATCACCCGTGCGGAGTGATCCCAGATTTCGCAAAGCCACTTGCTCAGGAAATGGCCGCTGTTCCCGGCGAGGATTTCTAGGAGCTGGCGATCGGTGGCGCGCGCGGTCACGAGCGATTGCGGATCGTCGCGGCCAGCAACGGCGGCATTCATCATCGCCAACGTATCGAGTTTCTCCAGGGCCGGCTGGCCGGGGAAGCGCTCGAGCAAAAGCGGTTCGACCTTGCGTCGCACAGCGATGAGATCGCCGATCAGCTCGCCCGTCACGGGCGCGGCCTGCCATCCCTGACGGGCTCGAGACGTCACCAGCCCTTCGGCGGCGAGTGAGGCCAAGGCGACGCGGATGCTGGCTCGGCTGAGTTCGAAGCGCGTCTCGAGTTCGGTCTCCGCAAAAGCGGATCCAGGCTCGATTTCGCACGTGAGCAAAGCATGCCGCAGTCGCTTCAGACCCACCRCATTCTTGCTTTGGGGACCCGGCGGTCTTTGTAAGGAAAAGGGTGAAGATCGATCCAGCATTCGTCGAGAAGAACATAAACCGTGACATCTCACAAGGTGATTTGTGAGATGTCACGGATCGGATTTACGATCTCGACAAGGCGCCCTGTGATGCGGGGGCGGTCGCACGTCGTCATTCGTTCGACGTTCTAATCCGCCCACGTCATCCGATTGAGAAAGAGGCTCTCGTTCGGGGTCGGTTGCCATTTGAGATGCTTGGTGGCGCCGTAGATCGCCGCGCTCTGGTAGAGCG
>NZ_JBFUKD010000794.1:0-1525 GCF_056401005.1 Microvirga sp. P4_G7
ACCTAACTCCCTCTACGTGGACATCGGCGCAGCCCAACTGTGGGCGTACTGCCCTGCGAAGGATGCGGCCCCGTACCCTGCGCACCCCAAAGGTCGCCGCTGGGGTCTCTGGAGGGAAGCAGGGGAGACCTACTTGTATCTGGGGAGCGTCTTCGTGTCGTTCACGTCGCGGGCCGCCATACAGCGAGCGCGAGTGGCGATGACGGGCGGACAAGAATAGCGCCCGAGGCAAGGACGCCAGACTATCGCGAAGGCTCTTGAGGACACCCCTCGGGGGCCTTTTTCGTTTCGCACGGGGATGCGCCCGGCGATCAAATCCCCTGTGTGACGGATTAGGGCCCACTCTAGCCCGTAGCCTTCCTCATTTCTCACGCGAACAAAACCATGAACGCCCTCACCCTCGTTTCGATCAACGACGAACCCTGCGTCCTCGACACGGACCTCGCGGTCCAGCTCGGGATGGCCCGCCTTACCAACATCCGGGTGGTCATCGAAGCCAACCGCGATGAGCTTGAGGCGTTCGGAAGTTYGCATTCGGAACGTGCAAACCCCGGGCACCAGGGCGGACGCCCGACAGCCGCCTTCTACCTCAACGAAGAGCAGGCCCTCCTCGTCTGCATGTTCTCTCGCACCTCGACAGCCAAGGCGGTTCGCGCGGAGATCGTCCGGGTCTTCACGGCGTACCGTCGCGGAGAACTCCAGCCAGCCGCGCCCGAGGTCGCCGCTCTACCGGACTTCACGAGCCCCGCCATAGCTGCCCGCGCATGGGCCAAACAGTTCGAAGCCCGGCTCGCGCTGGAGAACAAGGTCTCGGAGGTCGTCGTTAAAATCCCTCGTTGTGGCGATGAGGGCCCACTCTAGTAGCAAGTCACTCCCGGAAACCGCGAATGACCAGCATCAACATCAGTAGGACAACATCCAACATGCGAACCACACTATGAGCCTCTTTGGCAGCAGCGGACGCGCATCCCGCATAGCTCAGATTACTGCCCAAATGGGCATCGAAGAGGAGCGCAAGCGTCAAGACGAAATCCAACTCAAGCTGGATAAGCAGCACGACGAGGAACTTGCACTGACCAAGCGCCAGCTCAACGAGCAGAAGAAGAATAACGAGGTCATCAAGAAGTCCATCAAGACGCAGCTTGATATCGCCAATCGACCAGACCCCGCCCCGCCGCCACCCGCCGCTGTCATGGTGACAGGCGGAACTGCTTCGGGCGCTGAAGCGAATGACGACACCAGCATCGACGCTCGCCGTCGCGGTCGTGCCGCTCTCCGGATTGATATGTCTGCTCCGCAGACTGGCGGTGGTTCAACCGGCCTCAACGTCCCTCGGGGATAATGCAAGAGGCCTCGGCCCTGGCTCAGTCCCAGCGGCTGCCTTTTCACTCTCCTTCGCTTTGAACCTGACACCTGGATCTCCCCCTCGTCGGGAGGTCTGGGTCTTCATTTCAAAAGTCAGGGATGAGCCCTTCATTCACTCAACACAGGACTACCATCATGCAGAAGAGAACTCTGCCGACAG
>NZ_JBFUKD010000795.1:0-1520 GCF_056401005.1 Microvirga sp. P4_G7
ACCACATTAAGATCGTGGTTGCCGGGGAGGGCGATCATGAGCCCGGCGAGAGTCGGATGGGGCGCAAGCGCGTCGAGAAACTCGGCCCACTCGGCTGATCGCCCGGCATCCGTCATGTCGCCGGAAATGATGATCGCGTCGAGCGGCTTTTCCGTGTGGATTTCCTCCAACTGGTTCAGCAGCCGGGTGAATTTGGCATTTCCCTGCGGGCCCGATCGGCCACTTTCGATCCTGAAACCATAGCGCTCCGCGACGATGTGAATATCCGAGAGATGCACCACGCGCCACGTGCGCTGGATGTCCTCGGCTTCGTGAAAGGCCTCGAGATCCCGCGGTTGCGCCATGACGGTATCGGCAAGCCCCCAGAAAAGCGCAGCAGCCGCGAGGTACCCTGTCACGAGCACGACACTGTTGACGAGCGCCGTCTTGAAGAACGCAGCGGGTGTCGCGAGGTCGGCGACGAAGCCGACCCAGCGCGACGACGGCCACAGGGCGACGATGATCAGGAGTGCGAGCGAGCAGATCACAAAGCCGGAGGCGACGGCGGTCGCCGCTTGCGCCAACACACGCCAGCGTTTGCCGAGCCGCGAGGGAAGCAATCGCTGAGCGAGATGCCGGAACCCCTCTCGAAAGAGAACGTAGACCGGTTGGACGGCGATGGAGTTCAAAGACCAGAAACTGCTCTCGACCATCCGCAAAAACGAACGTCCGCCAAACCAGGCGGCTGCGCCGAAAGCGAGGAGGAAAACAATCGGTCCGATACCAGTGAACAAGGTCAGCGCCCGCGAGGAGATCGTGCCGATCCACATCGAGATTAGAAGAGGAGCTGCGCCGAGGATCAGACAGGGAAGGCCGATCAGCAAAAACCACGCCACCGCCAGTTTCGGCRGGCTGATCTCGGCCATGAGGCTGCCCGCCAGGGACAACAGCGAGCGGCGTTTGGTGCTGGACCCATCGTCCTCGATATCACCGTCTCTTAGATCAATCACGTTGCTCTCGCCTGATGGGCCGTTCGGTGGCGCGAGGTTAGTTCCTCTTTCACAAGGCTGCCAGCGGCTTCGAGCAAGAATCACGCCCCCGTAACCCTTCACATTTCAACCCTTCACATTTCGGATCGCTAAGCTCCGTCTCCAAACTAAAGATGTAGTGACCACCAGTTGACGCCATCGCGAAGCGGCGTTTAGTAATACGTATTAGCAAGCATGGTTTGTTGAGAATTGGACTCAATGCGGTCTAGCGCGCGTCTCACGCAAAGGGATATCGCCCGCCTCGCCGGGGTCAGCCAGGCGACCGTCTCGCTTGTCCTGAACGGGCAGGGCGACACGGCGTTGTCGCGCATTCCGGCGGAGACCCGGGAAAAGGTGATCAAGGTCATCCGGGAGACCGGCTACGTGGCGGATCCAATCGCCCGGCGAATGGTTCAGCGCCGCAACAACATCCTTGGCGTGTTCACATACGAACCAGTGTTTCCGACTGAGCAGGCCGACTTTTTTACCCCGTTCCTTCTCGGTATCGAGCAT
>NZ_JBFUKD010000796.1:0-1511 GCF_056401005.1 Microvirga sp. P4_G7
TGATTACGCCGCGCGCCGCAAAATCAATGAAGCGTTGGTTCCGCCGAACCCGAAAGAGTTGGAGAGAACGGTATTGATTTCCTTCCGCTTGGCCTTGTGCGGAGTGAGATCGATCGTGGTCTCGACGGACGGATTGTCGAGATTGAGCGTCGGCGGRACGATCCCGTCGCGCATCGCCAGGATAGAGAAAATCGCTTCGACCGCGCCCGCCGCACCCAAAAGATGGCCGATGGCGGACTTGGTCGAGGACATCGACAACGTCGCCGCGGCATTGCCCACAATGCGTTCGACGGCCTTCAATTCCAGCTCGTCGCCGAGGGGGGTCGAGGTGCCGTGGGCGTTGATATAGTCGATATCCGACGCCGAAATGCCGGCTCGCTTGATGGCAGCCGCCATGCAGCGATAAGCCCCGTCGCCGTCTTCCGACGGTGAGGTGATGTGATACGCGTCGCCCGAAAGACCGTAGCCGATCACCTCGGCATAGATCTTCGCGCCGCGCGCCTTGGCGTGCTCGTATTCCTCGAGAACCACGACACCGGCGCCCTCGCCCATGACGAAACCGTCGCGGTCCTTGTCGTAGGGTCGCGAAGCTCGGGTGGGGTCGTCATTGAAATTCGTCGACAAGGCCCGGCATGCGGCAAAGCCGGCAATGGAGAGCCTGTTGATGGGCGATTCCGTTCCGCCTGCCACCATCACCTCGGCGTCGCCGAGAGCGATGAGACGCGCCGCGTCGCCAATGGCGTGCGAACCCGTCGAGCAGGCGGTCACGACCGCGTTGTTCGGGCCCTTGAGACCATGGGCAATGGAGACGTATCCGCCGGCAAGGTTGATCAGTCGTCCGGGAATGAAGAAGGGCGAAATGCGCCGGGGGCCACGCTCGATGAGCGTAACGGAGGCCTCATAGATGCCGCCGATGCCGCCGATGCCCGAGCCGATCAGAACGCCTGAGGCGCACTGGTCTTCATAGGTCGTCGGTTTCCAGCCAGCGTCTTCAAGAGCCTGGGTCGCCGCTGCCATCGAATAGATGATGAAGGGGTCGACCTTGCKCTGCTCCTTCGGCTCCATCCATTGATCGGCGTTGAAGGTGCCGTCGGAACCGTCGCCACGGGGGATTTGACAGGCGATCTGGCAGGCGAGATCGGAAACCTCGAAATCAGTGACCCGGTTGGCGCCGCTCTGACCATCGACGAGTCTCGCCCAGGTCGGCTCGACACCACAGCCGAGCGGGGTCACCATGCCGAGACCAGTGACGACAACACGACGCATGACGCTTCCTAATCCTTAGACAACAAAACGCGCCGGACGAGGACCGCCCGGCGCTTAAGGGGCAATTACGCCGCGTTCTTCTCGAGGAACTTGATCGCATCGCCGACGGTCACGATCGTCTCGGCGGCGTCGTCAGGGATCTCGACATTGAATTCTTCTTCGAACGCCATGACAAGCTCAACGGTGTCAAGGCTGTCGGCGCCAAGGTCGTCGATGAAGTTGGCATTGTCCGTCACCTTCTCGGC
>NZ_JBFUKD010000797.1:0-1507 GCF_056401005.1 Microvirga sp. P4_G7
CGGGAAATTCGGCCTTCGAGGATTATCGCAGCAAGGAATTGCAGCGCCTCGAGGAAGAGCGCCGGCGTCTCGACGAGGAAGCGCGCGCCTTCCGTAGCTTTGTCGAAGAACTGAAGCGAGCCAAGGATCGCGACGAATTCGACGCCTTCATGGCCAAGCGCCGGAACGAGAAGCCCGGGGCGACCGAGGGCTGACCTAGAATCCAGGCCTGACCCAAAATCGAAGAGCGCCCGGTGGGCGCTCTTTTCTCATCGTCTGCTGAGACAGCCGGCCGCCAGCTTCAAGAAAGCACGGGCGCGATGAGAAAGCGCTTTCCCCTCGGCGGACGACCAGTCGATGCCGTGCTTTTCGTCCGATGTCAGCTCTCCGAATGTTTGCGCGAATCCGTCAGGCCGGAACATCGGATCGTAGCCGAACCCCTTGTCCCCTCGTGGGGGCCAGACGACGTCGCCATGAACGCGCCCCTCGAACAAGTCCTCATGTCCGTCCGGCCACGCGACGACGAGAGCCGAGACAAAATGGGCCGTACGGTTCCCGGTATCCGTCACGCCGCGCTTCTGCAGTTCTTGTTCCACGCGCGCCATGGCAGCCTGGAAGTCCTTGTTCGCCCCTGCCCAGTCGGCCGTGAACAATCCGGGTGCGCCGTCGAGCGCATCGACGCAAAGCCCGGAATCGTCGGACAGCGCCGGCAAGCCGGTCGCTCTGGCCGCCGCATGAGCCTTGATGGCGGCATTCTCCGCGAACAGATGGCCGGTTTCGTCCGGAACCGGCAGGCCGAGTTCCCCCGCTGACACCGCCTCGATCCCGAACGGGGCCAGAAGCTCGCGCATTTCCTTGAGCTTTCCCGGGTTGTGGGTGGCGATCACGACCTTTCCGGTCAGGGGACGGTGCATACTAATTCTCGGGTCTCAGATAGCGAATGACGGAGGACTTGACCTGTGCGATTGCCGCTTTCAGCGCCTCGGCGTCGCCGCCATAGGATGCTCCACGTTGCATACATTCGCGCAGGTAAGGCTGAATTCCTGACGGCTCTATTAGAGCGCCATCGGCCCAGCGTCGAGCGATGATCGCGGGTTCGAGTTCGATATCGAGACCGCAATTCCTCGCGGTTTGCGCCCTTGGAAGGAAACGCAACGGCGTCGGCAGGTCGAAACCGTGATGCGCGTTGTCGAAAACCTGGAAACTGACCGGCGATCCGTGCTTCTCGAAGAAGGCCGCATAACGACGACAATGATCGGACGGCGTAAAATCGTCGTTCCGTCCCAGCAAAAACACGATAGGCGCCTGCGTGGTCTTTTCCGCCAGATAGGGAATCGAGCAGGAGGAGTAGAAGGCAATATGAAGCGCGAAGCGCACGTCATCCTTGACGACGGCGCGGCGGAACGGCTCCAGCGCCGTGTAAAGCGCGAGTTGCCCGCCCTTCGAAAAGCCCATGATGCCGATTCGCGCCGGGTCGATTTCGGGATGAGTGGCGAGCAGGCGCAGGGATGTCAGCGCATCCGCCACG
>NZ_JBFUKD010000798.1:0-1500 GCF_056401005.1 Microvirga sp. P4_G7
GGCGGCACCCAACGCCGGGCCAACCGTTGCGCTGATGGGAGCCGACAGCGGCAGACCGATCACACTTGCCAGCAGTGTCGCCCAGAATTGGCTACGCGATCCGCCGCCGATCAACGCAACGCGATTGATGGCGACGCCGCTCGACAAAAGGGCTCGGTGGCAATCCCCGAGCGCAAGGGCGACACCTTCCATCACACCCTGAACGAGATGCTGCCGCGACGTGGCGAAGGTGAGACCTGAGAACGCCGCCGTGAGCGTCGGATCGTTGTGTGGCGTCCGCTCACCTGCGAGATAAGGTGTGAACACCGGCGTCTCCGCGATTGGCAGCGGAGATGCTTCAAGGGAGCCGACGAGCGCGCCCACGTCGCCTGCGCCAGTCACGTCGGCTATCCAAGATAAAGCAGCGGTCGCGCTCAGGACGACGCCGTGCTGCGCGAATAATCCATGGACCGCGTGACGATGGGTGTGCATGCCGCGATCATAGGCAGGAACAAACCTGTCGTTGGCGACGAAATAGACGCCGGACGTCCCGAGACTGATGAATGCCTCTCCCGGAGACACGATGCCGGCGCCGACACCGCCGGCCATGTTGTCGCCCGCACCGCCGATGACGGGAACATCGATTTTGAGGCCCCATCGCGACGAGAGATCACGCCGCAACGTTCCGCTGATTGCATCGCTTTCGATGATGGATGGAAGCTTCGCGGGGTCGATGCCACACGCTGCAAGGATGGCCGGAGCGTAGGTCCCTTTCCGCGCGTCAACGAGCAGGMTCGCGGAAGCGTCCGCCACATCCGTCACGGCGTCTCCCGTCAGCTTCAGTCGGACGAAATCTTTCGGCAGCAAAATATGGCGCGCCTCATCGAGCGCCTTCGGTTCGTGCTTGTGCAGCCACCGCAACTTGGGAGCCGAGAAGCCGGGCATCGCGCGGCATCCGACGAGACCCGGAAAATCGGTGACGAACGATTCAAGCTCTCCGCATTCTTCGCTGGCGCGGCCATCGTTCCAAAGGAGCGCAGGCCGGATGGCACGCTCGTTGTCGTCGACGAGCGCTACGCCGAGCATCTGCCCCGACAAACCGATCGCTTGCGTCGCCGCCAGGAGCGTGGGGTTCGAAACGCGGAGTGCATCGAGTGTCGCGACGACCGCTTGCCACCAGGCTTCCGGATGCTGCTCCGACCAGAGGGGTTTGGGTCGATCGACCATCAGAGGACACGCTGCCTCTGCCATAATGCGATCCTCGGCATCGACGAGAACCGACTTGACGCCTGAGGTGCCGATGTCGATTCCCAGGACGATCGTCACGGCTTGTTTCCACCACGCACGATGCCGCACGCAGCGCGCGCCGTTTCTTCGTCGCAAACCAGGACAGAGGCCAATTTCGCGCGCAATGCACCGGCGACAGCGAGCGTCTTGTTCTTTCCGCCAGAGGCGAGCACTACGGTCGGGATGCGCGAAAGATCTTTCAAAGGCAACGCGATCGCGCGGCGATTGAGGGGA
>NZ_JBFUKD010000799.1:0-1495 GCF_056401005.1 Microvirga sp. P4_G7
CTGTTGTCCTCGCAGCATCGGGTGACGCTGTTCGAGGCGGAACCGCGTCTCGGCGGGCATTCCCACACGGTCGACGTCGCGCACAAGGGTATTTTGGTCCCGGTCGACACGGGCTTTATCGTCTACAACGAGCCGACCTACCCCAATCTCACGGCGCTCTTCGACCATCTCGGCGTTCCGACAAGGGCGACGGACATGTCCTTCGCCGTCTCCCTCGATGGCGGTGCGATGGAATACAGCGGCACGGGCCTCGCCGGTCTCTTCGCGCAGAAGGGCAATATCGCACGGCGCCGGTTCTGGTCGATGCTGTCCGATCTCGTACGCTTCTACAAGAACGCGCCGGCTGATATCGAGAGGCTGGGCCTGACCTCCCTTGGCGAATATCTCGATGCCGAACGCTATGGCGCAGCCTTTCGGGAAGACCATCTTTTCCCGATGGCGGCGGCGATCTGGTCGACGCCCGCGAGCCGGATTCAGGATTATCCCGCTGCCGCCTTCATTCGCTTYTGCGACAATCATGGCCTGCTCAAAATGAGCAATCGTCCCGTCTGGCGCACAGTTCAAGGCGGCAGCCGCGCCTATGTGGATCGCCTGCGCGCAGCGATGGACGGGCGCGTGCGGACGAGCGCACCGGTGCGCCGCATCACGCGGTCGCAATCCTGCGTCTTCGTCGAGACAGAGGCTGGAGGGCGCGAGCGATTCGATCACGTCGTCATAGGGACCCACGCCGACCAGGCCCTTCAATTGCTGGCCGATCCCGGCACGGACGAAACGGGGATTCTCGCTGCCTTTCGCTACAGCAGCAACGAGACCGTTCTGCATCAGGACGAGCGTCTGATGCCGCGGCGGCGCGCCGTCTGGTCGAGCTGGAACTATCTGGCCGACCGGCGCGAGGCGGATGGCCATCCCTGTGTGACCTATTGGATGAACCAGCTTCAGGGACAGCCCGCCGATTGTCCGCTCTTCGTTTCGCTCAATCCGGCGTTCGCCCCGCGCGATGAGCGGGTTTTATGGCGCGGACGATACGATCATCCGTTGTTCGACAAGGCCGCCATGGCGGCGCAGGCGCGGCTGTGGTCGTTGCAGGGAACGCGTCGAACCTGGTTCTGCGGTTCGTATTTCGGATCGGGCTTTCACGAAGATGGATTGCAGGCGGGACTCGCGGTTGCCGAACAGCTCGGCGGGGGCGGAATCCGTCGGCCCTGGCGCGTACCGGACGAATCCGGCCGCATTGCCGTAGCGCCGGTCGCGCCGCCGCAGCTCGAGGAGGCTTCATGACACATGAGTCCGGCCTCTATGTGGGACATGTGATGCATCGTCGCTTCAAGCCCAAGGAGCACCGACTTCGCTATCGCGTCTATTGGCTGCTGGTCGATCTCGACGAGCTCCCGGCCCTCGGACGCTCGCTGCGCTTCTTCTCGCACAACGGCTTCAACCTTTTCAGCATCTGCGACCGCGATTACGGATCGCGAACGGGCGCACCGCTGCGCAAGGA
>NZ_JBFUKD010000800.1:0-1489 GCF_056401005.1 Microvirga sp. P4_G7
GGGCAATCCTATCTGGTTCTGGAGAAGGGCAGCGTCCATCGCAAGGAGCCGAACAGCCGCGACACTTCGATCGTCGCATTCGAACGCTATGCGGTGGATCTGTCGGCCTTCAATCAGGACGGCGGCGACGTCGTCTACAAGCCCCGCGAACGTGGAACCATGCAGCTGTTCAGTCCGGACACGGAGGAGTTCTACTATCAGTTCCAGGCCGGCCGATTCCGTGCGGAATTGCACGATCGCCTGTCCTCGTGGCTGTATCCGCTCGCGATGATGATGATCGCTTTCGCCGCCCTCGGAAACGCCCAGACGACCCGGCAGGGACGGGGCCTGGCCATTGCCGTCGCCGTCGTCGGCGTCGTGGTCTTGCGCATCGCCGGCTTTGCCGCGTCGAGCGCCTTGGTGCGCAGCCCCTGGGCATTGATCGGCGTCTATGGTGCTCCTCTGGGAGCGATCGCCATCGCTTTCCTCCTCAGCCTCCAAGGCCCGACGACCCGTCGCCTGGGAGCGGCGCTGCGCTCGCTCAAGCCATCCTTCGCCCGCCGCGCATCTCCGAAGGCTGCGTGACATGTTGATCGGCGCGACTCTCGGACGCTATTTTTCACGGCAATTCCTCAAGACGATCTTTCTCGTCTTCGGAACGGTCTTTGCGCTCGTCTATACCCTCGACTTCGTCGAGCTGATGCGTCGTGCCGGCGATGCCGAAGGGGCGACCCCCGGATTGATGGCGACTCTCGCCCTCTTCCGGACTCCCGCGGTGGCCGAGCAGGTGATGCCGTTCGCGGTGCTGTTCGGAAGTATGGCCGCTTTGCTGCAATTGAGCCGCAAACTCGAATTGGTGGTGGCCCGAGCCGCCGGCATCTCCGCTTGGCAGTTTCTTCAGCCCGGGCTGTTCGTGGCGTTGGCTTTAGGAATTTTGTCTATCACGGCCTACAATCCGCTCTCCGCCCATCTGAAACAGCGCGCGTCCGATATGGAGGCGAAAATCTTCACCAAGACGGTGCAGACGGGCGGCAAGGAAATCTGGATCCGTCAGAAGAGCCAGGACGGCCAGGCCATTATCCGGGCGGACGGCGCGATCGGCGATACCACGACACTGACGGGCGTCACCGTTTTCACCTTCGACGACAAGGGAGCCTTCGAACAGCGAATCGAAGCCGCGCAGGCGACCCTCTTCGAAGGCCATTGGGAGCTGAGGGACGCCCGCGTTCTGACCGAGAACGACCAGCCGCAGACCTTCAAGCGGTTCGTGATCGCATCGAATCTGGTGCCGTCCCAGGTCAAACAGAGCTTCATCGCGCCTGATTCCGTGCCCTTCTGGAGCCTCAAGGACAGCATCACCCGCATGGAGCGCGCCGGGCTCGACGCGACGCGCTATCGCCTGCAATACGACGTGTTGATGGCGCGGCCTCTTCTGTTCATCGCGATGGTCTTCGTGGCCGCTTCCGTTTCATTAAGATTCTTTCGATTTGGCGGTGTGGCAATGATGGTT
>NZ_JBFUKD010000801.1:0-1488 GCF_056401005.1 Microvirga sp. P4_G7
GTTCAAACCCGATGACGCAGAGCGTGCCCAAGGCAAAGCCTTCCCGGTTGATGAGGGGCATCCCGCAATAAAATCGAGCAAATGGCTCGCCAGCCACCATGGGCAGGTGCCGAAATCGCTCGCTCTCAGTCAGATCAGGCTCATAGATCAGATCGTTCGAGCACAGCGTGGTGTTGCACATGGTGATCTCGCGCGGGCACTCGACCATATCGGCCGGCAACCCGTATTTCGATTTCATCCAAGCGCGTCGCTCGTCCATGAGGCTGATCAAGGCGACCGGACAGCCACAGATCTCGGCGGCCAACTCGGTCAGCGCGTCATAGGAAAATTCCGGCGGGGTGTTCATGACGCGGTACAGCGCGAGTGCAGCAACCCGCTCCGCTTCCTGTGAGGAGACTTCGTCCATCAGTCCGCTCCCTCGGCCCGTTAGCTTTCGGCCGACCTGCAGACACCCCCATTGCTCCTCAGCCAATCACAGAAAGAAATTGCAATTGTGGCAACCCCGCCCCGAGGTGCCGCGCCCGGCAGCCCCCCGCTTCGGCAACACTTGCCGACGGCCCCGATCACGAAGTCGGCCGCTCCCTGGGGTCGTTCCGAGAAAAGGCTCCGACAACCGAAGCCTCCATTCTCATCAAAGGATGAACCAACTTTTCTGTAGGTCCAACTTGCCTTTGAGGCGGATCATCATCTCTGCCGTCTTGTCCGTATCGGTGTTGAGGTAGACGAATGTTTCCTTACCCACCACTTTGTATTTGAGCTGGCCGGCCTTCGTAAAATCCGCCTTGCCGATGAACTTGAAGGCCTGGTTTCCGCGCGCTTTGCTGTTGGCGTCGATCGCCGAGAGATCGATCCTGTCGCCACTCCGCCCCGAGAAATCAGTGATGTAGTCGGCCGCGTTCTTGGCCGTACCCGAGTCCCTTGGGCCGAAGGCGAACGTATCGCGGCCCGTGCCGCCGGTAAGAACGTCGCGCCCAAGACCGCCCGCCAGAAAATCGTTTCCGGCCGCGCCGCTGAAGACGTCCTTGCCGGATCCACCCACGAGCCGATCGGAGAGGGCACTCCCCGTCGCGCGCTCATCGCGCACGTCCTGAACGCCGATCGCGAAATCTTTGATGATGCGCTGCCCCAGAGAATCGATCGCCGCTACGCTGATGGTGTGCTGACGGGCCTGCTCGTAGTCGAGCATGACGCCATTGGCCACGCTGAGCGCGCCCGTTTTGCTGTCGAGCGCAAACCGGCCGTCGGCGTTTCCGACAAGCTCGAAGCTGTGAGTATCGCCCGCGTCGTCCATGACCGCGAATGATCCGACAAAGGTTCCGGAAGCGCTGTTCTCCGATACGACGTCGCCGTTCAGCGCCAAGCCGCTCGGTGCGGAATTGAGAAGTGACGCGGCGCTGATCTTGCGGTCGGAGAACTGGAAAATTTCCACGTTCAGAACCGTATCAATCCCGTCCCGGCCGTGCTGCGTGTCGCGAATTGTGAGGGAGC
>NZ_JBFUKD010000802.1:0-1487 GCF_056401005.1 Microvirga sp. P4_G7
GTCCAGATGTCCTTCGCATGCGCCGAGTAGGTCCACGTCCGGCCCGAGAGCAGCGCCGCGTAGCGGACCACGGAAGCGGGCGTGTGGAGATAATGAACGTGAAGATGGCGAATGCCCTCGGGCATTTCCCGCGCCATGACGAATGCCTGGCCGAGCCTGCGAATGCGGTTCGCCGTCTTGTCGCGTCTCAAGTCGCGGCCGAACACGCGCATGAGGTGCCAGAATTGCGGGCGCTTGAGAGCGGACAGGAACCCGCGGATGACCCGGATCGGTTCCTCGTAGAGATATTCCGGAAGGTAGGCGACCTTCGCCCGGATCTTCTTGTTCATTGGGTGCACCGCCCGCTCGGTCGGATGGCGCAACGACCAGATCTCGAGTGCGAGACCGCGCTCTTCGAGGGCGAGAATTTCCTGCGCGATGAAGGTTTCCGACAGACGCGGATAGCCCTTCACGACGACGGCGATGCGTCCGGTCGGTGGAGGTGACATGGTGGTGACGCTACTCGGCTGCCTGGCGGGTCTCGACGAAGGCGCTCGGTTTGCCGAGCGGCGCTCTCAATTGCTCTCGAATGCGGTCGAGACCGTCCAGCAATCCGGGGATCACGACCTCGGAGGGGCGCGGCTGGCTCGACAATCCGCGAAGGGCGTCGGCCATCCGTTGGGGCGTCCTGGGGGCGTCGTAGTCGCTCAGCATGCGGACGAGCCCAAGTCGCTCCGCCTCGACGGCGCGAATATATTGCTCGAGGCGCGGTCTCGTGCGCGGAACGATCAAGGCGCGCTTGTCGAAGGACAGGATCTCGCAAAAGGTGTTGTAGCCGCCCATTGCGACGATCGCGTCCGCTCGCTGCATCAAGCGCTCGATCTTGTTGTCGAACGAGATGGCATCGAGCTTTTCCTGCTTGGCGATACGCTCGAGGAAGGTGCGGCGCCGGTCGCGGTTGATAAAGGGACCGAACAAGATCAGGGCGGACACGTCGATATCCGGATCGGCCTCGTACGCCGATATGACCCAGTCGATCATGTCCTCGCCATCGCCGCCGCCACCGGCGGTGACAAGGACGAACGGACGCTTCGTCATCTTGGGATAGCGGGTCAAGGACGGCGTTTGCGGAATTTCCCGGTGCAGGTAACCGGTATAGATGATGCGGTCGTCAACCGTTTGCGGCAGGTCGAGGGCGGCGAGCGGCTTGTAGACGTCTTCCAGGCCATAGACCCAGATCTCGTCATAGTAGGTGAGACTTTCCTTGGCGCCCTTGCGCTCCCATTCCGGGACGAGGAGAGCCGGCTCGTCCATGACGTCCCGAATACCGAGAATCAGTCGGCAATCCGTGCCTTTCAGGAATTCGAGAGCGGGCATGACTTCACCGCGGAAGCCGGTCGGCTCTTTATCCACGATAAAAACGTCAGGCTTGAGCGTCCGCGCCGCTTCCAGGATGAGGGCCTGGCGCAGATTGACGGCTTCGTCCAGGGGCGTGTTGAGATTGAGGC
>NZ_JBFUKD010000803.1:0-1485 GCF_056401005.1 Microvirga sp. P4_G7
GTCTGCCACCAGTTGGCGCCCTCGTAGGCGCCAAAGGCAAATCCCGCGGCGATCACTGCGAAGATGATCGGCTTCTTGCCGAACTTGCTCTTCGACTTGGCTTTCGTCTCTGGTTTTGCAGTCTCGGCCGTCGGCTGTTGTGGCTTGGCCAGCGCGTCATGGGGAGGCGGAACGGCCGGGCTCGGAGCCTTGCCATCCATGGCGTCCGGCTTGCCGCCGTCGGCACGGGCGAATTCGTCACGATAGGCCATCGAGTTGAACCCTCAAGAGGCATGCTTGGACCTGGAATCGGACCTCGGCTAAAAATCTTGCCGCTCTGGTTGAACCAGGATATGGAACCTATATGATTTGACTGAACGGTTCGGTCAATATGCTGCGTGTGCGAAATCACACCTGAATACGCGGGACGGGAGACGATGGTCGACGCCAATCTAGGCCCTGACGTAACGACGCCGGACGACGCAACCGAGAAATCGAAGCGTCGTCAGATTCTCGACGGCGCCCGCCAAGTATTTCTCGGACACGGCTTCGACGGCGCCAGCATGGGCGAGATCGCCAAGGTTTCCGGTGTGTCGAAAGGCACGCTGTACGTCTATTTCGACAGCAAGGAAGCACTCTTCGAGGCCCTGACGATCCAGGAGAAGAAGTGCCTCGCCGAAGTCCTCTTCAAGCTCGACATGGACAGCCCCGATGTCCGCGCGGTTTTGACGCGGCTGGGTGAAACCTACCTCAGCTACCTCGGCCAGCCGGACCACGTTTCATCGATCCGAATGGTGATCGGCTCCGCGGAAAAATTTCCTCGCTTCGGGCAGATGTTCTACGAGGCTGGCCCGCGCCAGGGGATCAATCGCCTGAAGACTTATCTCGACCGGCACGTGGAGGCGGGACATTTCCAGATCGCCGATACCACGATGGCCGCCCAGCATTTTCTCGATCTTTGCCAAAGCGGAATATTGCGCCGCATGCTCTTTGCCGTCGGCGGTCCTCCGAGCCAGGATGAAATCAAACGGAACGTCGAGAGCGCCATCAGCGTCTTCTTTGCAGCTTATGGGCCCGCTCCACGCGGAGCCTGAAAATCCTCGCGACGGCGACCGTTCGCGCGGGCCGACGCGGAGGCATTTCATGACGACCGATTTCGAGGCCTTCTTCAGGTCATACACCGAGTGCTACAACCGATCCCTCGGCGACACTCCGGATATCGATGGCATCCGTGCCAACTTCACCGATTGTTTCATCGCAGCCGGCCCCGATGGAGTCGGATGCGGACGCAACGACGCCAGCTTCGTCGACACGCTCAAGAAGGGTTACGCATTCTACAAGTCGATCGGGACACAGCGCATGAATGTGCGTCACGTCGACGTGACGGTCATCGACGACAATCATCACATGGCGAAAGTGTTCTACAGGGCTGATTACGAGAAGAAGAACGGCGAGCCGCTATCGCTTGATTTCGATGTCACCTACATGCTCGAAACGGTCGCCGAC
>NZ_JBFUKD010000804.1:0-1481 GCF_056401005.1 Microvirga sp. P4_G7
ACGCAAAACACGGTGCCGAGCGTGCTTCTTCTCGGACGTGTGTTCGATCGGCAGGACCAGGCACAGGCCTTTGTCGACTACTACGTTCAGCAGATGCGGCGCGTGTACAACGTGACGTCGACGTTGAAGCAGAACCAGCGTCCCTTGGTGTTTGCCGAGCAGGCTGCCGGCCTCAATCCGTCCACCTGCTGCCAATCCTTCGGCAATTTCAATTTCGGTGAATTCGTCTCGGAAGCGGGCGGCACCAACTGGGGCTCGAAGTATTTTTCCGGCGCCAGCGGCATGGTCAACCCCGAGAAGATCATCGTCGACGATCCGGCCTATCTGCTCATGACCGGCGCAAACTGGTCTCAATCGAACCCGGGCAATGCAGCGGTCTGGCTCGGCTACGATGCGAAGGAAGAGAAGGCGCAAGCGCAGATCAAGGGTCTCGTCGCTCGTCCCGGCTTCCCGGAACTGTCTGCCGTGAAGAACAAGAAGGTGATGGCGATCTATCACCAGTTCTACCAGAGCCCGTACCACTTCGTCGCCATCCAGGCCCTTGCCAAGTGGCTGCATCCGGAGGCGTTCAAGGATCTCGATCCGAATGCGACTTTCAAGGAACTGCATCAGCGCTTCCTGCCGGTCGATGTCTCCGGTCTGTTCTGGACGGAACTCAAGTAAGCGCATGGCCGGGCGGGTATCTCGCCCACCCGGCCACTCGAACGACGACACGTGGCAGACACATGGCAGGCACATGGCAGGGATGACGATCAGCATGGGAGCAGGAGCGCGCTACGAGCGTCGGATCGCGCGCAAGCTCGTCATGGTGATCGCGGCGTTGGCGCTCCTTGCCACGACGCTCGTCATCGACGTCGCGATCGGTCCCGGAAATTTCCCGCTGACGGACGTCATCGGTACCATTCTCAGTCCATCGTCCTACGACACCAAACTGAACGTGATCATTTGGAACGTGCGTCTGCCGATTGCCATTTTGGCGGCCCTGATCGGCGCAATGCTCGGTGTCGCCGGCGCCCAAATGCAGACGATCCTCAATAACCCGCTTGCCGATCCCTTTACGCTCGGGATCTCGTCTGCCGCCAGTTTCGGCGCGGCGTTCGCCATCGCGGTCGGCGTCAGCGTTGTTCCGTTCGCCGGCGCTTTTCTCGTCACCGCCAATGCGTTCTTCTTCGCTCTTGGAACCTCGATCATCCTGTTCGTCTTCACGCGCATGCGCGGCGTGACGATCGAGACGTTCGTGCTCGTCGGCATTGCGTTGTTCTTCACGTTCAATGCTCTTCTCGCATTTATCCAATATCAATCTTCGGAAGCGCAGCTGCAGCAGATCATCTTCTGGATGATGGGAAGTCTCGCGCGCGCAACCTGGACGAAAATCGGCGTGTGCGTTGGGCTACTCGCGGTCGTCCTGCCGATCTGCGTCGCTCGCAGCTGGATGTTGACGGCTCTCACCATGGGCGACGAGCGTGCCGCCAGTCTCGGCG
>NZ_JBFUKD010000805.1:0-1475 GCF_056401005.1 Microvirga sp. P4_G7
CACGAACGCCATCCGCGCGGTGGACTCTATTTCGAGGATTTCGAGATCGGCAGCACCATTCGGCACCGGCTGACGCGCACGGTGACGCAGATGGACAACATGCTGTTCTCCAACATGACGCTCAATCCGCAACCGCTCCACATCGACGCGCATTTTTGCGCCACCGAAACGGAGTGGGGGCAGCCGCTGATGAACTCACTGTTCACGCTCGGATTGATGATCGGCATTTCGGTCAACGACACGACCGTCGGCACTACCATAGCCAATCTCGGCATGACCGACGTGACGTTTCCAGCGCCGCTCTTCGAGGGCGATACAGTGAACGCGACGACTGAAATCGTCGCCAAACGCGAGTCGAAATCGCGGCCCGAAGCAGGCATCGTCGAATTCCATCATCGCGCCTACAAACAGGATGGCACGCTCGTCGCGCAATGCCGCCGGCAAGCGTTCATGCGCAAGCGCAATTCTGGACCATGGCAGGCAGAGATATGATGCGCTCCCTCCTCTTCGTTCCGGGCGACAGCGCCCGAAAGCTCGAGAAGGCGCTGACCTCCGGCGCCGATGCGCTGATTGTCGATATCGAAGATTCCGTCGCGCTGGCGGCCAAGGAAGAAGCGCGGCGCATCACGGCCGACTTCATCGCACAAGCACGACGGTCGAGCGAACGTCCGCGCCTGTTCGTTCGCGTCAATGGCCTGACGACAGGCCTCACGGATTCAGATCTCGACGGCGTGATGACGGCTTCGCCCGATGGCATCGTGTTGCCGAAGGCGGTCGGCGGTCGGGATGTCTCGCATCTCGGCGCGAAAATCGCCGTTCGCGAGGCCGAGTTCGGATTGGGCGACGGCAGCACGCGGATCATCGCCATCGCGACGGAAAACGCACGCGGCATCTTCGCGCTCGGCACTTTCGCCGGCGCCAGCCAGCGCCTCGAAGGGCTCGCCTGGGGCGGCGAAGATCTCTCTGCCGATATCGGCGCCGAAGCCAATCGGGGGACGGATGGGCATTACGCGGAGCCCTACCGACTGGCGCGCTCGCTCACCTTGTTCGGCGCCGCCGCCGCCGAAGTCGACGCGATCGATGCCGTCTATACGAATTTTCGCGATCTCGACGGACTGGCAGCAGAATGCCGCGAAGCGCGCCGAGATGGATTCGTCTCCAAAATGGCGATCCATCCCGCGCAGGTCGCCATCATCAACGAAATGTTCGCGCCGTCGCAGGAAGCCATCGAAAAAGCGCGCGCCGTCGTCGCGGCATTTGAAGCCAATCCTGGCGCTGGAGTCGTCGGTGTCGCCGGCGAAATGCTCGATCGTCCACATTTGCTGCGCGCGGAGCGTCTGCTCGCGCGTTCAGACAAGAAGCAGACGTGACGCTGGTCTCCTAACGCGCCGCTACGGCTTTTTTCGCGAAGGGCGCGAACGCCTCGACAACCTTCGCGTAAACATCGCGCTTGTAGGGAACCACAAGTTCGATTG
>NZ_JBFUKD010000806.1:0-1473 GCF_056401005.1 Microvirga sp. P4_G7
GAGGCAACGAGTGTTGCCATCAACGAAACATCGATCACGAAACGCCAGATTTCGGGCGAGGACAGATGGAACTCCGCCGCGCGTTCGCGCGCACTCTGGCCCACATTGYTCACCAAGACGTCGATGAAGCAATCGCGCGCGATACGCGCGAAGGCCTCGGCTACCGCGCTTTCGTCGACGCAATCGATCTGCATCGCCGTCACCGGCGACTTCTGCGGCGCCAGGATTTCGACGACCTGATCCAGTGCCTGCGCGTCCCGGTCGAGTAAGACCAACGCCGCGCCCTCAGAGGCCATGCGGATTGCGCTGGCGCGACCGATGCCGGCCGCGGCCCCCGTGATCACCACGGTCTTTCCTTCTAATCGACGCACGATTTGGCCTCCTCAGATGCATGTTCGAGATCAACGCCATGCCTGCCGGCGTCTGGGCGCGACGCCGTCGCTAATTGCGCAACGGTTTTCCTGTTTCCAGCATATGTTCGATGCGTTCGACGGTTTTGGCAGACTGGGAGAGCGCCACAATGGCCTGACGTTCCAGCGCCATCACGGAGGCTTCGGATTGAGGTTTCAGCGGATCGCCGTCGGGGCCGCCCGTGATGATCGAGGCCAGGACATCGGCGATCTCAAGGTCCGTGTCGGTGATCGATCCTGCCGCGTGGAGTGCCTGCACGCCTCGCATGATGCCGACTTTGCCAGAGGGTCCGCAGACCCGGATCAAAGCCACTTCGGGCGGTTGATATCCGGCGGTCGCCAGATCCTCGGCCCGGCGCCGTGCAACAGTCAGGACGCTCGCGCGGTCCATGACAATTTCGTCTGACGCTCGCAGGAAACCCATCGCAGCCGCATCGAGGGCCGAAGCGGAAGTCGAGGCGGCGAATATGGTGTCGAAAGCGCGTCCGGCTTCAGCCCCAGGACCCTTCGGTCCCAACGAGTTGCTTTGCGAGCGCAGCAACATCTGCGCACATCCGCCCCATCCCGGAACAAGCCCAACCTTGGCCTCGGGCAGGCCGGCGCTCAGTTCGGCGTGGGCAACGATGGCATCCGCATGAAGCGCGATTTCGCATCCGCCTCCGAGCGCTAATCCGCGCATGGCGGCGACGATGGGAAACGCGGCGTATTTCATCCGAAGAAAGAGATCTTGGCCCCGCGCGATATAGCTGTCGAGCGCGGCCACGTCGCCCCGTTGGATCAACTTGGCAATGAAAGCGAGATCGGCGCCCGCCGAGAACGCGCGCGGGTTCTCGTTCCCGATGACCAGTGCGGAGAACGCCTTGCCGCCTCGCTGGAGAGCTTCCTCGATCATGTCGAACACCCCGGGAGCGAAGGTGTTCATCTTGGTATGGATCTCGAGGCACGCGACGTCATTTCCAAGATCGCGAAGGGTCGCCGCCTCGTTTCCGGCAATCGTTCGGGCTGACGCCAGCCGAGCGATTGCCCGTGCAGGTGTCCACCCACCCTGATTGGTGAGGAGCGC
>NZ_JBFUKD010000807.1:0-1465 GCF_056401005.1 Microvirga sp. P4_G7
GTCCTGGAACATGCCGCGGGCCACTTGCTCCGCGTCGCCGAGATCGATTGACGCCCCGGCCGACCCGGCCGCGCCAAAAGCCAGACGCGCGAATTGCAGACGGGCTGAAGCCTGCCGCGCGCTCTTGCTGATGAGCTCGAGTGCGAAATCACGCATGGAGGCGTCGCTGTCGTCTTCCAGAACCTCGAGTCCGTTCACGATAGCGCCAACGGGCGATATCACGTCGTGGCAAACGCGCGAACACAACAAGGCGGCAAGATCGAGCGAATCGAGTGAGATCGTAGCCATAGGGGCTCCAGCAGGCCGCGAGCGGCAAATGTGACGATTCCCGATACCCGTCCTTCGCTGCTTTGAAAAGCGGCAACAGGCTCGACACACCCTGTTCGAGGCGCAATAACAGGGAATGCAACTGCATTCCGTCGCCCCGGACGCCATCGCCTCGTCTCTCGCCACCATCGCACTGGAAGCGGGGCAGCTCTTGCGCGCGATGGAGCAGACGCTCGGCGATCACCGCACAAAAGAGGACGGATCGCCCACGACAGCCGCCGATCTCGCAGCGGAAGAGCTGATCATCGATCGCCTGCATCGGATCTGGCCGGATATTCCCGTCATTGCCGAGGAGACCACCTGCCACGCCTGCGCCGCCCGCCGTTTCTTCCTCGTCGACCCTCTCGACGGCACTCGCGACTACATCCACGGCACCGGCGAATACAGCGTCAACATTGCGCTGATCGAGGGACCGAGGCCGATCGCGGCGGCGCTTGCCGCGCCGGCTTTGAACCGCCTTTGGGCGGCAGGGGAAACCGCTCGAGGCGGCATGGTCGATCCGCAAACGTTGAATGTTGCCTGGCGCCCTATCGCGGCTCGCCCGGCCCCGGCCGAGGACCTGATTGCCCTGGTCAGCCGTCGCCACGGCGACCACGATACGGAGGCCTGCCTCAGCCCCATGAAAGTCGGTCAGCGCCGTCGCGCCTCTTCGGCTCTCAAGTTCGGTTTGATCGCCGATGGCGAGGCGGACCTCTATCTCAGATGCGGCCCCACCATGGAATGGGACACCGCAGCGGGAGATCATATCCTGACCTGCGCGGGCGGCGGTGTGATCGGGCCGGATGGCGAGCGCCTTACCTACGGTCATGAAGAGCGCCAATATCGCAACGGCCCCTTCGCCGCGATCGGCGACATGTCGCTCGCAGACTCGATCGTCTTCCCTGCGAGCACGCGTCCGGCCGTCGCCTGATCGGTCGTCAGGGCCAGCTGCATCCAACTGCCCTCCATCACAATTTCCCCTAAATCCGGCCCTAGCGCACGCAAACGCCGATGCGGTCGGCGCTGTAGAGAGATTGTTAGGGTTGATGGTCGTATTTTCCTTGTTCAACTCGGCCATGCCGTCCTGATGGCCTGCACCGGAGCCCTGCTCCGCCATCTCATGCGAGGGAGATCGCCCATGCGCTCGCGACACATGTCT
>NZ_JBFUKD010000808.1:0-1464 GCF_056401005.1 Microvirga sp. P4_G7
ATCTTCTCCCGCTCGAAATAGGGGTTGTAGATCATCGGCGCCTTGAAGGTCTCGGTTGGAAAGCCGAGATGGGCGATGAGTCTTGTGGTGCCACGGATCATGATGGACGTTGTCTTTCCGTTCAGGCGGCGATGGCGACGGCCGCGCTGTCGCGGGCCGAGCGCTTCACAGCCTCGATAACTTTCAGCGTATTCAACCCTTCGCGGCCGGAGACGAACGGCGTCGCTTCGCCGCGAATGACGTCGCAGAAATGGCGGATCTGAAGTGTCAAAGGGTCATCGGGTACATAATGCACGCGCTCGCGGCGCAACGGCTCCCACCAGCTCCGCTTGTCCGGGTACGACCAGAGTTCGAGCTGCGGAATTGTGAGTGCGCCTTCGGTACCGCCGATCTGGTAGCAGGACTGGTCCTGCCGCGGATATGCAGGGTTCTCGCCGGTGGTCAACTCCCAGCTCCACGGCGCGACGACCGAGTCGGAAACATTGATGGTGGCGAGCGCGCCGCTGGCGAAACGAAGGATGATGACCGCGGTCTCCTCGACGGCATTCCCGCGAACCGCGTTCGATTCCTGGGCTTGAACGGAGACCACTTCACCACAGAGATAGCGGAACAGATCGACATCGTGCGTGAGGTTCAAGTACACCGGGCCGGCCCCCACCTCACGCCGCCAAGCGACGTCGAAATAGTCATCCGGCTTCATCAGCCAGAACTGCGCTGCGAGTGTCAGCACCCGTCCAAGCCTTCCTGACTCAATGATGTCCTTGGCCTTGCGGATCATCGGATTGTAGCGGCGGTGGTGGCCGACCAGAAGCGGGACACCTGCCCTCTCCGCCGCTTCCACGAGACGTGTAGCGCCTACAACGCCGTCTGCGATCGGTTTCTCGATCAACGCCGGGATGCCGGCCGCAATGACTTCCAACCCATTTTCCACATGCAGTTGGTTCGGGGTGGCGACGATGACGCCATCCGGCCGTTCCGCTGCAAGTGCCTCGGAGAAGCTCTCATACCAGGGTGCTTCCAACCTCCCGGCGAGCTCCCGGCCGATCGGTGAAGGGTCGACGATGGCGCAGAGCTCTGCACCTCGCTCGCCAGCGATGTGATCGGCATGGCGACTGCCGATAAGACCGGCTCCCATCACTGCGAGTTTGACTGGTTTCATCGATGGCTCCTAGCGAGACCGATCGTCGTAAGATTGCGGCTGCCATCTGCTGGATCGTCTCAGGTAGCTTCTGTCAGCCTCGTTCAGTGCTTGCGCAAAATGTCGCCGAGGAACTTCCTGGTGCGTTCGTGGCTCGGATTGCTGAAGAACTGCGCGGGCGGCGCCTCCTCGACGATCGAGCCGCTCGCCATGAAGATGACGCGATCGGCCACTTGGCGCGCGAACCCCAYTTCGTGTGTGACACAGATCATCGTCATGCCCTCCTCCGCGAGGCCGATCATGGTGTCGAGCACTTCCTTCACCAT
>NZ_JBFUKD010000809.1:0-1463 GCF_056401005.1 Microvirga sp. P4_G7
CGGTTCTACCCGCGAGATCGGTCACCGTGATGGTATCGGCAGCGTTGGCCGTCGCCGCGAAGCCGAGAACAGCGCAGAAGAGCGCGAGTGCGCAAAGGATGCGCGCCATCATCCGATGGAAGGGCAGCTCGTGAGAGCTAAGATATGTCTGCATCGTTTCCTCAATCAATGGGGTCAAGGCCCAGTGTTGAAAGCCCCCGAAACGCTCGGGACCGTCAGGGTTTGCGCGCCCGGATCGCATAGCGGTCCTGGCTTGCACGTTCGAGACGCTGTTTCAGCGGCATCTCTCGCCATTGCCCGCGGTGGATCGCGGACAAATTCCGGTCGATCGTCACGTCGCGAAATCCCGTACGCGACAGCAGTTCCGCGATGCGCTCGGCGTGAGCGCCTTGCGAGAAGTAGACTTGGCTCAGAATGCGGTTGTGGGTCTCCGCATCCATGCCCGGCCGAGGGGTCGGAGGCGTGAATCGGCCGACCAGATCGGCAGCGGCCTTGATCACCCTCTTGCTCAATCGGCGCGGCGGAGATGTATCGGCGTCGACGACCAGGAGCGTTCCACCAGGCTTCAGAACGCGCAGCCACTCACGAAATCCGGCTTCGGGATCGACCAGCGTCCAGACGAGATGGCGGGTCACGACGGCGTCGTAATGAGCTTCCGGTTCGAGCGTGTCCTCGGCGTCTCCAAGCATGAACCGGATCGGCGCCTTGCGTAGATGGGCTTTGGCTCGCGCTCGCGCCAACATCGCCTCGGAGAAATCGAGGCCGGTCACGTCGAACCCGATATCGTGGAGAAGGTGCGAGATCACGCCGGTACCGCTTGCGAGATCGAGTACGCTGCGGCCGCGTCCGTCCTTCAGGTGGCGGCGAAAGAGAGCATGCCACCCTGCCCGCTCCACCTCATTGAAGATTTCGTGGCCCGGCGATTGATCGAACGTTTCCGAACGTCGGGTCCAATAGTCCCGAATGTCGTCTTTCAATGTCCAGTTGGGCGCAACGGCAGTCTTCATCGTTTCGACGTCTCATCAAATCCGAGACGCGTATAGTTGTGTTTCACCCGAGTGTCACTCCAATGGAGCGAAACTTAGAATAGATATAGTTTGTATTGATTATAAAGAACGATCCAACCGCGCTTTTATTGCCGTTACACTTTCGCAATTGGATGCTTAATCGCATTGCACCGGATGGTTGATGCGTGCGCGCCGATCAGGGTCACTCGGTTGGACGTTTCCCCGAGGGCGTTCCATCAGGATTCATGCCGTAGCGCCGATAGCTTGCTTCGAGATCGCGATCGACCTGCGCTTTCATCCGCTGGTTCGCGCTCGCCATCCACGCGTTGCGCGCCGCAAGGCCGACGGGCATCGCAACTAGGCCGGCAGCTCCCGTGGGATCGAACGCGGCCGCAACGCCGACGGCGCCCTGCGCCGCGCCGAACGCTCTCGCTTCATTCATGAGCTGTGCTTCGG
>NZ_JBFUKD010000810.1:0-1461 GCF_056401005.1 Microvirga sp. P4_G7
AATCAGAACAATCCGGTCTGGACGGGCGAGGTTTTCGTCATCGAGCGCGTCGAGGGCATATTTCATGGCGAGCGCGCCGCCGTTGGAATATCCTATGATTTCAAGGGGTTTCGATGGGCCGACTCGCCGACGGGCTTCTCTGACTGCTAGCCGCGTCGCTGCGAGCCAATCCTCTGATTCAACGTCGGTCAGGGCGGCTGGCACCGTCCCGTGAGCGGGCAATCTGATGACCACCGACACAAATCCGCGGTCGCGATAGAGGTTGGCGATATGCCGCAAGCTGTAGGGCGAATCCGTCAATCCGTGCAGAAAGACAGCCGCCCCGACCGGCGGACCTTCGGGCTCGAGTACGTAAGAGCGGTTCCAATCCTGTGCGAAACGACCAGGGTACACGGGACTTCCGTCGAAGTAGCGATTGACCGGCACGCGGTCGTCCTCATCCAGCTTTTGCGTGACCTCCACGCGCAAAGCATCGAAAATGGCGTTCTCAGCTTTCAGATAGTCGGACCAATTGGCCTTATCGAGTTCCTGCTCACTCAGTTCATGCGGCACATAGGTGTGCCACGGTTCAAGTGGCGGTCCCCGCTGGGTATCGTAGATACGAACCGCGAGCAGCGTTATGACAATTGCAGTCAAGACGAGTAGAGTTCGTCGTACGCCCCTGATCAGCCTGCCCGTCATCATTCGCTCCTGGCTATGTCATGTTGGCATGACGAGCGGATCGACCCGCGCCACAATGCGTCTTGATGCCTTGGATCATCATTCGCCAGGTTTGATCGAAGTTGGTGGGTCCGAGAAACATCAGCGACATAGCTCCCCTTCATCCATTCGCTGGCTTCGACGCGAACAGGTTCAGGCCCAGCCGCTCGGAGAGGTATTTGGTGACGAGTTGCCCACGAATGCTGTTCCCAGCTGCATCCAGTGGGGCGGCAAACGTCCCAAGACCACCCTTTCCGGGCACGATCGTCACGATGCCTCCACTGACGCCGCTTTTCCCTGGCAGTCCCACCTCGTACAGCCAATCGCCCGACTCTTCATAGAGACCGGCGGTGGCGAGCACCGCCAGCACACGCTGGCAGCGGTCTGCATCGAGGACGCGTTCCCCTGTTATCGGATTGACGCCGCCGTCGGCGAGTGTGGCACCCATGACGGCAATATCCTTGACCGTTACAGTCAGCGAGCATTGCCTTGTGTAGATATCGGTCGCCTCCAAGGGATCAAAATACATGCGTCCGTAGCTTTGAAGCAAACGGGCGATGCCCTGGTTTCGCTGGTTGGTTGCTGCTTCCGACCTGTAGACATCCTGGTCGAGCGTCAGTCTTCGTCCGGCGAGACGCGATAGCCCATCCTGGATGAATAGCCACTTCTGTTCAGCTGTGTCGCCGGGTGCCAGGCTCGTCGCGGCGATTGCACCGGCATTCACCATCGGATTCATCGTTCGGTCCGCATTGAGCTCTATCG
>NZ_JBFUKD010000811.1:0-1459 GCF_056401005.1 Microvirga sp. P4_G7
GGTCCGCGTCGGTCAGCGCACGCGCGCCGCCGGTGCATTCCGTGACGTTTTTGCCGGTCATCTCCAGGTGAATGCCGCCCGCATGGGTGCCTTCAGCCTGGTGAACAGCGAAGAAGTCGCGGACCTCGCCCATGATCCGCTCGAACGGCCGCGTCTTGTAGCCAGATGCCGCCTTGATCGTGTTGCCGTGCATCGGATCGCAGGACCACACCACTGTGCGCCCTTCGCGCTTCACGGCGCGGACGAGCGCCGGCAGATGTTCTGCCACCTGGTCCGAACCGAACCGGGCGATGAGCGTCAGGCGACCGGGTTCGTCGTCCGGGTTGAGCTGGTCGATGAGTTTGAGCAGGCCGTCCGGCGTCAGCGACGGGCCGCACTTGAGGCCGATCGGGTTCTTGATGCCGCGCATGTATTCCACATGCGCGTGATCGCTTTGGCGCGTGCGGTCGCCGATCCACACCATGTGACCCGAGGTGGCGTACCAATCGCCCGTGGTGGAATCCACGCGCGTGAGCGCCTGCTCATAGCCGAGCAACAAGGCCTCGTGGCTGGTGTAGAAATCCGTCGTCCGCATTTCCGGATGCGTTTCCGGATCGATGCCGATCGCCCGCATGAAGTCGAGGCTCTCGGTGATGCGTTCGGCGAGCGCGTTGTAGCGCGACGATTGCGGCGAATCCTTCACGAAGCCCAGCATCCAGCGATGCGCGTTCTCGAGATTGGCGTAACCGCCGGTCGCGAAGGCGCGGATGAGGTTCAGCGTCGCCGCCGATTGGCGGTAGGCTGAAATCTGTCGGTTCGGATCGGGAATGCGCGATTCCGGCGTGAAACCGATGTCATTGACGATATCGCCCCGATAGCTGGGCAATTCGACGCCGTCGACGGTCTCCGTATCGGCGGAGCGCGGCTTGGCGAACTGGCCGGCCGAACGGCCGATCTTCACCACCGGCGAAGCGCCGCCGAAAGTCAGGACCACGGCCATCTGCAGGAACAGGCGGAAGAAATCACGAATGTTGTCGGCGGAATGCTCGGCGAAGCTCTCGGCGCAATCCCCGCCCTGAAGCAGGAAAGCCTCGCCCTTGGCAACCTTGGCCAATTGGCGTTTCAGCTTGCGCGCCTCGCCTGCAAAAACGAGCGGCGGGAAGCCCGCGAGCTGTTGCTCCACGTTCTTCAGCCCCTCGAGGTCCGGATAGGCCGGTACCTGCTGGATCTTCTTCGACCTCCAGCTATCGGGCGTCCACCGTTCAGTCATGACACTAACTCCCGTGTCCTTTCAAAAAATCCTCTTCGTTCACCGCAACAAACGGCACGAACGGGCACCTATACACGACAGATTGGAAAAGGCGAGTGTGGAGGATGGACGCGTCTCCACGCCGCCGGATCGCGTGGCCCCCCTTTGACCAACCGCGATCCTGACTGTGAAATCGATCAGGCAGCTGCGGCCTTCGCAGGCGTCCGGAGG
>NZ_JBFUKD010000812.1:0-1457 GCF_056401005.1 Microvirga sp. P4_G7
GTCGCTATCTGCACTTGCGCCGAACCGCCCGAGCCGTCCGCGTCATAGAACAATGCGCCGGTCTTCTTGTTGTAGATGACGCGGTCGCTCGCATCATGCGCGCCGGTCCCCGCATAGAATCCATCGGCTTTGAGCACGCCCTTCTTGGCCATGCCACGAAAAATCGATTTGGCGAGATGAATCGTATCGTCGGCGACCGAGAAGTCAGCGATCGTGTCGAGGTTTGTCGCTTTGTTCGGCTTCGTGTCGAACACAAAGATGTCGCTGCCGGCGCCACCGAAAAGAGCGTCTTTGCCTGTGCCACCGTAAAGTTTGTCGTTGCCGGCCTCCCCTCTGAGGGTGTCGTTTCCTCCCGAGCCAAAGATCAGATCGTTGCCGGCTTCGCCCGTCAGGGCATCAACACCGACGCCGCCGCGCAATGTCAGCGGATCGAACTCGACCACGTTGATGATGCCAAACGTGAAGACCTGCGACGTGGACATGCCGTAGGCGTCGCTCACGGTGATCGCTACGGTGTGTTGCGCCGTCGTCTCGTAATCGAGCGCGCCGGTCAGCACGAGATTGTTTCCGTCGACTTGAAACGGGCTATTCGCCGTAGTCAACGCATAGGAAAGCGCGTCCCCATCCGCATCGGTCGCCGACAAGGTCGCGACAATTGTTCCGGCGAGGGCATTCTCGGCGACTTGCGCATTCGAGGCACTGAGCCCCTCCGGCGCGCTGTTCGACAGTGCGAGAGTGCGGTCGGCGAATTGCAGCAACCGGACATCGCGCACGAGATCCGTACCGTCTGGACCCGACACGGTGAAGGTCCCGTCGCCGTTGTCGGCGATCTGCGACTGAGCCGCCGTGCCTGAGAACAGAGCTACGTTGCTACCGGTGCCGCCGTCGAGCGTGTCATCCCCGAGGCCGCCATCGAGCGTATCGTTGCCGCCATGACCCGTGAGGATATTTGCATTGCCATCACCTTTGAACCGATCCGCTCCTGCGCCGCCTTCCAGATTTTCGATCGAACGGAGGGTGTCTCGGCCATAGTTGGTGTTCTGTGCGGTTTCAATTGTCAAATCGGCCTTTGCGCCAACATCGCCGGAGAACAGAACCGTGTCGCTGTTCGCGCCACCGTCAAGTGTGTCGTCGCCGAACCATCCGTCGAGAGTATCGTTGCCGGTACCGGAGGAGAGAGCATTAGCGACGTCATTTCCGGTCAGCTTGTCGAGGCTGGCATACGTCACAACATTCTCGACGTTGGTGACGGTGTTGAGAGATTGGAAATTGGCCTGACCCGTTTGAATTCGCAGATCGAGCGTTCTCTGGCGATTCCCTGAATCGCTCTCAGATCCGAGAATGATCGTATCGATTCCCGCGCCGCCGTCGATGATCTTTGTCCCGTACGCTCCTTCGATTGTTTCCGTTCCCGCACCGCCAAGAATCGTAGCATTGCCAAATGCTTGAATGACACC
>NZ_JBFUKD010000813.1:0-1454 GCF_056401005.1 Microvirga sp. P4_G7
CGAGAGGCTCTATAAGGAGTTCGGGACAAAGCTCTCGGGCAACGTCGATTTGTTCGCCCGAGCCATTGAGATTTACATGGGCCCCGAGAGGGTTCAGGAGGTGATTGAGAGGTTGACCGAAAGGGGACCTGACGCAGTGGACGATGACGAGAACAGCCCCTTTTGACCGCATCCTGTCTATTCCCTTGTAGTCTACTTTAGACACCCTACCCCGTCGCCACAGAGGGTAGCATCAGGCGGCTGCTTTGCGGCAATCGGTAGTAAAAGCCACCAATTCCACCCTCGATGGGCCGTGGTCCTAGGTGGATCATCGTGGTACAATTAATATTTGGTGCAACGTGGCGCACCCGCAAAGACGGCTCATCACTCTCTCAGGGAGTTCTGACATGGGCGAAATCACCACTTCACAAGCAATCTCCCGTCGACGTGTTCTTTCTCTCGTGGGCTTGGCGGCTGCCTTCGGCCTCGCAGTGCCCACTGCAGTCCTGACGGCGTCAGATGCCGAGGCTCAGACCCAAGGCATGGAGCGGCGTGGGGAGCGGCGCAGCGGACGCCACGAGCGGCGTACGGGGCGGCGCACTGGACGCCACGAGCGGCGTGAGGAGCGACGCGACTGAGTGAGAAGGTACTCGTGCCCGACGAGGTAGAGACCTCCGAAGAAGATAACACCGTACCCGATGGCCGATGCGAGTCCTTCAACAAACTATGCCATGTGTGACGTGCTTTCCACCGACAGACTGGAGGCATGATCCCACGACCTGAGCCCACTAACATCACTTGCGCCGCCGATGGAAGACAGAGCGCAAGAACCACACAAGGCCCCGCCATTCATTCGAGAGGTGGGGCCTTTCCTTTTACAGAGAGACACATGCCGACCAGAACCACCATACGCCCCGGCTATCATCAGTGCCGGAACCCCGGATGTAACGGGATCGCCCGATCCAGCATCGCCGTCTACTGCGAGAAATGCAGGAAGCGCGTCCGTGCCTCCGGAGATGCCCGACAGGTCACCGTGAGAAAGCCTGAGCTACGTCCCTATATCGACAGCGCCCGAGCAGCGATGCATCGGGGAAACGTGCCCCTGATCATGAGCAGCCTTACCCAGATCACCGCTCTTCTCCAGGATCACTGCCAGAGGTATGTCGACGCCTATCACCGGGGCACCCCAAGCAATCGTCACATGGTCGCCGCGTGTTCCGAGATCCTCAAGGTCACGAACACAGCAGAGCCCGATGAGATCGCCCTGGTGGTCGCCGGAATGTACCTCATGCTGGAGTACGACAGTCGACGCTTCCCGAGTGATGCAGGCTTTGATGGGCAGTTGGTCCGCCAAGTGAGGAGCCTGCACGGGATCGCTATGGGACGGACTGTCACCCTCGCCACGGGCAAGGATCGCGGCTGGTATAAGACGCTGTCCATCCAGTCCACCCAATTGATCGCGGGGTATCTCAAGG
>NZ_JBFUKD010000814.1:0-1452 GCF_056401005.1 Microvirga sp. P4_G7
CCACCATGCGACGGGTCGTGTTGCCTCTGCTCCGGCCGGCAATCGTCGCGTCACTCGTCTATTCCTTCGTCCGGGCGATGACGGCCGTGAGCGCCGTGATCTTCCTCGTCACCGCCGAATACAACATGGCGACGACCTATATCGTCGGCCGCGTCGAAGCCGGTGAATTCGGACTAGCCATCGCCTATTCCACCGTGCTCATCTTCGTCATGCTGATCGCCATTCTGGCCATTCAGCTGGCCGTCGGCGAACGCCGCCTCGGTCGACGCAGTGCAGGCGCCCCCACGACCCCCATCGCCGTTCCAGCAGCATGAACCAGATGTCATCAACCTCCCCTCTTCCCCGCCTCGCTTCCAAGAAGGAAGCGGCCTCGGTCGAATTTCGTGGCGTGACGAAGCGATACGGCGATGTCACCGCGGTCGATACGGTCAGCTTCAACATCGAACCCGGAACACTCGTCACGCTCCTCGGCCCGTCCGGTTGCGGCAAGACCACGACGCTGCGCATGATCGCCGGTCTCGAGATGGCGAGCGAAGGACAGATCTTCATCGGCGGGCGCGACGTGACACGCCTCTCCGCAGCCGACCGCGACGTGAGCATGGTGTTCCAGTCCTACGCCCTCTTCCCGCACATGTCGGTGCTGGAGAACGTCGCGTATGGGCCGTCCGTGCAAGGCGCCAGCAGGAAACAGGCTGAAGCCATGGCGGTCGAGAAGCTCGGTCTCGTTGGCCTGTCGGGCCTGGAGAAACGCGCCCCTTCGGAGCTTTCGGGTGGACAGCAGCAGCGCGTCGCCGTTGCGCGCGCGCTCGTGCTGGAACCGCAAGTGCTCTTGTTCGACGAGCCGCTTTCCAACCTCGATGCAAAGCTGCGCCGCCGCGTGCGTGAAGACATTCGCGAACTTCAGAAAAGTCTCAATCTCACCGTCGCCTATGTGACGCATGACCAGGAAGAGGCTCTCGCCGTTTCCGACCGCATCATCGTGATGTCGAACGCGCGGATCGCTCAGACCGGTACGCCGCGCGAGTTGTATGAGGAGCCGGCCGATCTTTTCGTCGCCGACTTCATCGGCGACGCCAATATCCTTACCGGCAACGTCGTCGAAGTCATCGGTCAGCAGGCCCTGGTCAAGATCGGCGACCTGAGCGTTCAATTGCCGAGCCGCGGTGTGAAGCCTGGGCCGGTGAAGCTCGCCGTGCGACCAGACGCCGTCGTCGTTCAGGAAGGAACGGCCCAGGGAACGGCACTCGCGGGGATCGTCAGGAAAGCGTCCTATCTCGGAACACAGGTCGAGTACGACATCGAAACTGCGATCGGCGAATTGTTCGTCGTTCAGTATGGCCGCAAGGAGCCGATCGAGATCGGAACGTCGGTTGCGATCACCCTGCCGCCCAACCGTGGCGTTGCGATCATTCCCAATTCCTGAGGCCGTTTCCCGATTGCATGGCAGGGTTG
>NZ_JBFUKD010000815.1:0-1445 GCF_056401005.1 Microvirga sp. P4_G7
GTTCATGGAGTCACGCTGTAACGGTGTCGCCCCTGCCGGGGCCCAGGCAGGCGCTTCAAAGATCAACAAGGATTCACTCTCCCATGTCCTCTCGGAAACCTAAATTGCTCAGGGCCTTTCTCGGTTCGCTCATGATCGTGGCTGCTTCGGGCGCGGTGCTCGCGGCCCCGGCAGGCGGTCGCGACCAGCTTGTCATCGGCGTCACGCAATATCCGTCGAATCTCAACCCGAACCATGAAGCGATCACATCGAAGGATTACGTCCTCGGTTTCGTCTTCCGACAAGCGACTGCTTTCGACGGAAACGGGCAGAATCTCTGCCTCCTGTGCACCGAGTTTCCCACGATCGAGAACGGCTTGGCCAAGCTGGAAACCCGCGACGACGGTTCGAAGGGTCTCGCGATCACGTTCAAGATTCACCCCAAAGCCACTTGGGGAGACGGCGTTCCCGTGACCGCCAAGGACGTATTGTTCACATGGAATCTGGGTCGCCAGAAGGAAGCCGGATTTCTTAGTCTCGACGCCTTCGATCGCTTCGGAAAAATAGACGTGGTCGACGACAAGACCGTGATCCTGCATACGAAGACCATCCGTAGCGACTACAACGAACTCGGGCGCTTTCGCATCCTGCCGGAGCATATCGAGGGGCCCATTGTTCAGAAAGTCGGCGTGGCCGAATATCCTAAGCAAACGGCCTATAATCGCGCGTCGACGACACCCGGTCTCTACAACGGACCATACTTGATCAAAGAGGTTCAGTCCGGCGCTACGATCGTGCTCGAGCCCAACCCGCACTGGTACGGCAAGGCGCCGCACTTCAAGCGTGTCGTCGTCCGAACCATCGAGAATTCCGCAGCTCTTCAGGCCAACATACTGTCGGGCGACGTCGACTTCGCACCTGGCGATGGCGTCGGATTGACGACTGACCAAGTGCTGGAACTGGAGAAGGCGCACAAGGACAAATTCGATTTCATCTACAAGCCCAGCTATACCTACGAGCATATCGATCTGCAGAAGAACAATCCCATTCTTCAGGACAAGCGGGTTCGGCAGGCCTTGCTGTACGCGGTCGATCGCAAATCATTGACGGACAAGCTGTTCGATGGACGTGAGCCGGTCGCGGATGGTTTTCTGGCGCCAATCAGCCCGCTCTACGCCAACGATACGGTGAAGTTCGCATTCGATCCGAAAAAGGCGGCTGCGCTTCTCGATGAGGCCGGCTGGAAAGTCGGTCCGGACAAGATCCGGGTCAATGCTCAAGGCCAACGATTGTCGCTGGATTTTGGTACGACATCAGGAAACAAGGTTCGTGAACTCGTCCAGCAGGTGTTGCAGAGTCAGTGGCGCAACGTCGGCGTCGAAGTCGTGATCAAGAACGAGCCGGGACGAACGTTCTTCGGTGAAACGGCACGCAAGCGGACCTACGGCGGCCTGGCCCTCTATGCC
>NZ_JBFUKD010000816.1:0-1442 GCF_056401005.1 Microvirga sp. P4_G7
TCCTCGATGAGCTTCTTGAATTTTCCTCGAAGATTTACCTCGTCGACCGTCAAATATCCGGGCTTTGATATGTCTGGAAAATCTCGCCTGAGGTCGTCTATCGCGTCCTCCTTGAGGAGGCGTGAACCGAGAATGAAGTCATACGGCTCGCTTGAACGTTTCGCGTCCCGTATGGCGGTGAGATCGATGGTCTCCATGGACTCGTCTCCGGCCTTTGCAAGAGCAGAAGCTAGCAGTGCTGGGCTTTCGCGGCCACAGTATCCTTTAGTCGTAAAGAACCAGTACTTAGTGATGCAGCACTTTCCGGCAACTGACAAACTACAGGCGGCGCTCGCCTAGTGCCGCCGGATGACCTGCTCAGACCCCTGACCCTTAAGGAGTACTGAACGCTATGTGAGCCAACAGAGTTGAATCCGTGGTGGCTGCTGCCGTCACCGAGGAGGCAAGTCATGTTTGGCTGGGTCAAAGTTCTCTGTGCGATAATTGCTTTCGCGGGTATTACGGCAGGGGCCGGTGGGATGGCATACGTGAGCCATAACCACGGCGGGGGGTGGACAAATGGCGGTGGCGGAGGTGGCGGCGGGTCCGCTGGAGCTCCGGCTCCAATTGCCGGCGCCGGTCTGCCCTTCCTTCTTATAGTTGGAACTTATGCATTCGTTCGGCAAAGGCGACTACGAACCAATCCGTGACCTGAGCTTGGCGGAAAACGCAGTGCCGGATGGAAAGGCTACTATCGCTCCTCCCGAAGGGTCAGTCGATAATTTTACGATACGGGTGCTCCGCAATCCTCGTCGCCATCTTTTTTGTCTTTCAAGTGGATGGCAGCCCTTACACAGGCCCTAACAGCTTCATTTACTTCATTCCGCCGATCCTTCTGTCCGCAATTATCTTTGACCGCGGCAGTGGCATAGTTGCGACTGTCCTAAGCATGACGCTTGTCGGGCTTCGGTTGGATTGGTCCCTGGGTCCGGCTAAACATGTTGCAGCGCTTACGTTGTTTGCCGTCGTCGCACTTTTCGTCGTGATCGTCGGCGAAAGCATGCGCAAGGCTCTTGAGCGTCTAGCGGAGGCGCATTCTGAACTGCAGGTGCTGCTGGATGAGCAAGGTCATCGTATCAAGAACGACTTAGCAATTTCATCTTCTTTGATCGCGTTGCAGGCACGCTCTCAACCGGACCCCGCAGTCCAGTCTGCGTTGGAAAGCGCTGTGACCCGCCTTCATGTCATTGCGAGAAGCTATGACCACCTTCGTGTTTCAGCGGAGGAGGATCAGGTAACTGACATGCAGGAGTACTTGACCGAAGTGTGCTGGAAGCTTGGAGAGACACTTCGTGGGATCCGCCCAATTGCCGTCATCGTGAATGCCGAGAGCGTTCTGGTAGATGCGCGCAAGGCGAACCGAATCGGCCTGCTCGTCAATGAACTGGTCACAAACGCAATGA
>NZ_JBFUKD010000817.1:0-1441 GCF_056401005.1 Microvirga sp. P4_G7
ACATCGATCGATGTCCTGTGGAGTGGATGGGTTGCAAAGATGGTGATGGCAGCGATCTTCAGCCCCATGGCCGGTCTCTATCTTCGCCACGTGGCGCGTCATCCGATGCAGACCTCAAAGCGGCCTCTCGGCGATATCTTCAGCGCCCTCACCTACCGGGAGCGTTACGAGGATCTATTGCAGAACATCGGCCGGGATCGACTGACCGGCGTCTTCGATCGCGGTCACCTGGAATCCAATGGTGCCGCAATCGTCGAGCGCGCCGTGCGGGACGGTCGATCGATCAGCCTGATCCTCATCGATCTCGACAACTTCAAGGACATCAACGACCGTCACGGCCATCGCTGTGGCGATGTCGTGCTGCGGTTTGCCGCCCAGCAGATCACGATGAGGATCCGCGACATCGACTTTCTCTTCCGATACGGAGGCGATGAATTCGTTCTCCTCTGTCCCGGCATGCCCCAAGGGGGCGCAGAGAGTCTCGCGGAGCAGATCCGATCCCAGTTGGTCGAGACCGTCATCCCCGAAATCGGCCAGTCGATCACGGTGTCCATCGGCACGGCCAGCGAAGGGATCAATGGTGCGACGCTCGAAGCCCTGTTCGAGGTAGCCGACAAGCAGCTGTATGCCGCGAAGAAGGCCGGACGGAACCGCGTCTTCAACGGCGCCGCATCGTGATGCGGAACGCCGCCGTCAAGCGTCATCCGCCCGTCATGGGAATGAAGCAATACCACCGTTGATCTCAACAATGGTGGGGCTTCCATGCGCGCGTCTCTCACTTGTCTTTCACTTGCAACCACACTCCTTTGCGGCACGGCTCTGAGCGCCTCCGCGGCGGAATATTTCGATCGGATCGCGAGTTTCCCGATCACGACCAATCTTCCGGACAACACCGACAAGAGCGGCACCACGGTCGCGGAGATCATTTCCGCCAGCGCTGACGGCAATCTGCTGGTCTACACGGATAGCCCACGCAAGGCGGTCGGCTTCATCGACATCAGCGACGCGAGCCAGCCAAAGCCCGGCGGCCTCGTCGCCGTCGGCGGCGAACCGACATCGGTGACCGTCCTCGGCGGACAGGCCCTCATTGCGGTCAACACGTCGGAAAGCTTCACGAAGCCGAGCGGCAAGTTGGTCTTCATGGACCTCGCCACGAAGACGATCAGCCGCGAGTGCATCCTCCCCGGCCAGCCGGATTCCGTCGCCGTGGGCGCCGGTGTTCTTGCCATCGCCATCGAGAACGAACGCGATGAACAGATCAACGAAGGGGCCCTTCCGCAATTGCCCGCCGGCATGTTGGTCACAGCCCGCCTGACCGGCAACGCCCTCGAATGCGCCGCACTCAAGACCACCGACATGACCGGCCTCGCATCCGTCGCCGGCGACGACCCGGAGCCGGAATTTGTGGACGTGTCGAGCGATGGAAAGATCGTTCTCACCC
>NZ_JBFUKD010000818.1:0-1440 GCF_056401005.1 Microvirga sp. P4_G7
CGACCAGTGTGCGCTGCGTGTTGCGCCAGAGTTCGCCGCTAATCCCGAGCGCCCAGAGGCGTTCGGCGATCAGGGATGGTCGGCTGACCCAGATCGGATCGGCGGCGAAACGGCCGATGAGCTCCCAAGTCGCAAGAATGACAAAGAGCGTAATGAGCCGGTCGCGTGCGAGCCGCCATCGTCGAGCCGGTGAACGCACTTTCGCTGCATTGACGTTTTGCTGTTCCTGCGGTGCAAGCGCGGATGCGGATGATGCAATGATCGACAACGTAAACTCCCGATTGATCTTGATTGCGCGGCCTCAGCCGGGCGCCGCTCCGGTTGCGACGGGCCGCGAAGGATCAGAGCTCCAGGCCGACCAGGAGCCCGGGAACAGGGATGCGGAAAGTCCGAGTGTGGCGAGAACCAGGATCTCATGCGCCGCTGCGACGCCGCCGCCACAATACGCGCCCAGGGGTCTCGAACCGTCGATCCCAAGTTTCGCAAATCTTGCCCGGAGGTGCTCCGGGCTTGCCACGCGACCGGTCTCAGTCAGGTTTTCCGAGGTCGGGACGCTCAGCGCGCCGGGGATGTGACCTTCAGCTTTCCCGCTCGCGCCCAGATAGGCATCCCGCCCGCGAGCGTCGAGCAGTATTGAGGTGCGTGCGAGGTCGGCGGCTCCGTCCGCGTCGAGAACGGGTAGATGCCCCGACGAGAGAACGACATCGCCAGCTGTCGAGAGCGGGACGGCGTCGGTCAGTTCCCCGCCATTGGCCGTCCATGCGTCCAAGCCTCCATCGAGCAAGCGCACATCGGCAATGCCCGCCCAACGAAGGACCCACCAAGCCCGCGCGGCCTGAAGACCCCGATTGTCGTCGTAGACGATCACGGTTGCCCCCGATCGAATTCCCCAGCGACGAGCGTTCAGCTCCAAATCGCCAATGGCGGGGAGGGGACGTCGCCCGCTGAAGCCTCTCTGCTCGCCCGCAAGCTCCGACGGTAGATCCACATAAACCGCGCCGGGAATATGCCCGGCCAGATAGGCCGGTCGCCCGTCGGGACGATCAGGTCTGAACCGGATATCGAGGAGCACCACGTCGGCGCCTCCATTCAGGAGCGTCGCAAGTTCATCTGCCTGGATCAAAATCGCGGAGCGCGGGTCGTTCGGTATCGTTCCACTCATGGCCTTCTTCCCGTCACGCAGCTTGATGGACGTTGCCGGTTCGGCGGTCCCGTTCGAAGACGTTGCGCGGCTTCGTCAATCCGAAATGATCGCGGAAAGTGTGCCCTTCATATTCCGTCCGGAAGAGACCGCGGCGCTGAAGCTCGGGAATGACGAGCTCGACAAAGAGTTCGGCCGTGCCGGGCAGGTAGGGTGGGAACAGAATGAATCCGTCAGCGGCGCGTTCCTGGAACCATTCCTCAAAACGATCGGCTATGGCCTTGGCGTCGCCCACGATC
>NZ_JBFUKD010000819.1:0-1434 GCF_056401005.1 Microvirga sp. P4_G7
ATATGGCGACGGTCATTCGAGATGACCTTTCAAATCACGCGAGATATCGCCGCTATAGTCCCCGCCGAATTCGGCAAGCTCCTGTTCTGTGATGCGCCCGGTCAACGTGCGATAGATCCTCGACAGCGTAATGAACCCGATGCCCAAGCCTGCGAAGTAGAGAACTCCGTACACATAGGCCATGCTGATCCCTGTCACGGGAGCGATGGCGCTGGCGTTGATGGCTTGCTGACTCCAGGTTCCATCGAGAAGCATGGCGCAGCAAATGACCACGATGATGTCGCTGACCAGCATGCAGGCCATTCGCTTCTTGCGCCCCAGGGCGCCGACCAACGTGTCGACCCCGAGATGACCATTCTCACGCGCGACGACCACTGCCGAGATGAAAGTCAACCAGACAAAGAAATAGCGGGAAAGCTCTTCGGAAACGTCGATTCCCGAATTGAACAGATAGCGGAGGACCACGTTGCCGAAGACCATGACCACCATGGCGGCAAGGAGTGCAACGAGAAGTAACTCAAGCGCTCGAAATACGAACCTTTCGGCTAATGCTATCATCGGACGTTCCTCGTTTGGTTTCGTCTTTTGACGTTCTTTTTTTTGGTCGGTCGAATTCGTCGATCGGCGGCAGGGTCGCGGCGGTCACGTATGGACGCGCCTTTTCGGCTATGTCATCGCGTGCGGTCTGCAGGAGGGCGAGCACCGCGTTCCGCGCGCTGTCCGGATCTCGCGCCAGAATGGCGTCCGTCACGCGGCCGTGCACAGCGACGGATGCGCGTGCGCGCTGATGGTCATGCATCGACAAGCGGAACGATGCCTTCAGGACGGCATGAAGGACGGGTTTCATCTGGGCCAGAAGGAGGTTCCCGGACGCGTCGAGGATGGCTTCATGAAAGCGAAAGTCAGCAACCTCGTGATCGACCTTCGTACCTGCCGCCTCCATTGCGCGTAGCGCGGAAGCGATCGCAGCCAGTTCGGCGTCGCTGCCGCGCAGGGCCGCAAACTCAGCGGCCGGCGGCTCGATGATCTCACGCAGCTCGAGAAGGTCACGCTCGAAGCCGGCRGGCATCTCCGCGTCGCTCAGCCACTCGACGACCTGTGGATCGAGGAGGCGCCAGTTCTCGATCGGTTGCACGCGCGTACCGAGGCGTGGCTTGGTGACGACGAGCCCGAGCGCTTGCAGCGTCTTCGTCGCTTCCCGGATGACCGTTCGACTGACGCCTAACCGTGTCGTCAATTCGTCCTCGCGGGGCAGGGATCCTTCGCGGCCGAACTGGCCGCCTACGATGAGGCGTCCCAGTTGATCAACGACGCTTCGGTGAAAGCCACGATCGCGCTGCATCTTTTGATGCTATCATACTATGAATGAGAGACAAGATTGGCTGATTTCTGGGTCGGCTACCCCTAAAGGCTTAGCCGTAAAAGGTCATCGCC
>NZ_JBFUKD010000820.1:0-1430 GCF_056401005.1 Microvirga sp. P4_G7
GGCATGGACATCGTCTCGGAGGGCGAGTTGCGCCGGGCGCTCGCCGCCGGCACACCCGCATCCCGTATCGTCTTCTCCGGCGTCGGCAAGACCCGCGAAGAGATGGCGTTCGCACTCGAGCACGAGATATTCTGCTTCAACGTGGAATCCGAGCCCGAGCTCGAGGCTCTCTCCGAGGTCGCCCTTTCGAAGGGCACCCGTGCGCCGATCTCCATCCGCATCAATCCGGACGTGGACGCAAAAACCCACAAAAAAATCTCAACCGGARAATCCGAAAACAAGTTCGGCATTCCGATCGCCCATGCGCGTGAAGTCTATGCCCGCGCGGCGACCCTCAAAGGGATCACGATCACCGGCGCCGACATGCATATCGGCAGCCAGATCACGGACCTCGCACCGTTCGACAACGCGACGGCCCTGCTCGCAGAACTCGCCCGCGACCTCAAGGCGGACGGCCACGTCCTGCATCACCTCGATCTCGGTGGAGGCCTCGGCGTGCCCTATCGGGAGGACAATGAGCCGCCGCCCGATCCGGAAGCCTATGCCGCGATCATCAAGCGGCACACCAAGGACCTCGGGCTCAAGCTGGTCTTCGAGATGGGTCGCCTGATCGCCGGCAACGCGGGCGTTCTGGTCACCGAGGTGATCTATGTGAAGGAAGGTGCGGGCAAGAACTTCGTCATCGTCGATGCGGCGATGAACGATCTCATCCGGCCGACCCTCTACGACGCCTATCACGAGATCAAAGCGGTCGACGAGCCGAAGCCCGATTCCGGGCGGATCGTGGCGGACGTCGTGGGGCCCGTCTGCGAGACCGGCGATTATCTCGCTCAAGGGCGCGACCTTCCCGCGGTGAAAGCGGGCGACCGGCTCGCCATCATGACGGCGGGCGCCTATGGCGCGGTGCAGGCGACGACCTACAACACGCGTCGCCTCGTTCCGGAAGTTTTGGTGCGCGGAGACGATTTCGCCGTGGTTCGTCCGCGCCCGAGCTATGACGAGCTGATCGGCCACGACCGGTTGCCGGATTGGCTCGCTTAAAAGACCGTCATTCTGTGAAGCGTCGTCGGCTGGATGCGCTGAGGAGCCCGCGTGTCATGTCGACGTCCATGTTCGCGACGCGAACGGATTCTGCCGTCGCGTTCTAGCGGCCTAGGCAAGAGAATCGGACCAAGTCGACCTTCCCTATCAGCCACCGAGTGACGAGAAAGGCCCCGGCACGATGTGCCGGGGCCTTCATTCTTAGGAACTTTACGTCGAAGTTCGATCCTCGGGTCAGATGATATCGAACACGCTCGCCGACATCTTGAGATTCGGCTTCAGCTTGGCGAACTGGACAGCATCTTTATCGCCAGATCCGTCCACGTCCCACATCAGCGCACCCGTCTTCTTGACGTAGATGACGTGGTCGTGCTTGTCCTTCGCGGTAT
>NZ_JBFUKD010000821.1:0-1430 GCF_056401005.1 Microvirga sp. P4_G7
GAGCAAGGCCACCGTCCCGTCGTCGTCTGCGACAACACCCTTCTCGGCCCGCTTTATCAGCGCCCCATCGGTCACGGCGCCGACATTTCCGTCTATTCGCTGACCAAGTACGTCGGTGGCCATTCGGATCTGATTGCCGGTGCGGCACTCGGTTCGAAGGAACAGATTCGCGCCGTGCGATTGCTGCGCTCGTCGATCGGAACACAACTCGATCCGCATTCCTGCTGGATGCTCGGACGATCGCTCGAGACGCTGGCATTGCGCATGAAGGAAGCGAACAGAAATGGAGAAATCGTCGCGAAATTCCTGAGCGAACATCCAAAGGTTACGAAGGTCCACCACCTCGCCTACCTGCGGGAAGGATCACAGGAGCGCAAAGTCTACGAACAGCAGAGCGATGCGCCGGGTTCGACATTTTCGTTCGACGTGAAAGGCGGCGAGGCCGAGGCGTTCAAAGTCCTCAACGCGTTGCAGGTGTTCAAGCTCGCGGTGAGCCTCGGCGGAACGGAATCGCTCACCTGCCACCCGGCTTCGACGACGCATTCGGGCGTACCCAAACCAACCCGCGACCGGTTGGGCGTCAGCGACGCGACGATTCGCGTTTCAATCGGTATCGAGCATCCGGACGATCTGGTGGCGGATCTGGCGCAGGCGCTGGAGACTTTGAGCTAGGTCTCTCCCCTTTCGCACCCGTCATCGCCAGCCTTACAACGGCGGTGACGGCAAGACGAGACGTCTCTTCCGATCGAGGTGGCCGGGACAAGCCCGGCCATGACACAACGCAGGCATTTCCGCTCGCGTCATGCGCCATTTTCGCGCAAGCAACGCCGCGTAAGTGCTTGCACTCGCATACGGTTTGCAACGATGATGAGGAGAATCGGACAAATCAGATGGCAGCGGCAATCGACCTGTACTCTTACCAGGAGCCTATCCTCTTTCTCGCAACGGCCGGCATCGTCGTCCCCCTGTTCCATCGCCTCAAGATCAGCCCTGTCCTCGGGTTTCTCGGTGCGGGAGCGCTGTTGGGGCCGTTCGGTCTCGGGCAATGGGTGAAAGCCTATCCGTGGCTCGACTGGATCACGCTCACCAACCCGGAACGCGTGTCGCATTTTGCCGAGCTTGGCGTTGTCTTCCTGCTCTTCACGATCGGCCTCGAACTATCCTGGAAGCGTTTGCGCAACTTGCGCCGCCTCGTGTTCGGCTTCGGATTTCTCCAGGTCCTCTTGTGCACCATCGCCTTGGGAGCGCTGGCCTATACGGCTGTTCCGACGATAACCGCGGCCGTGTTGATCGGCCTTGCCTTGGCCCTGTCATCGACAGCCATCGTGCTGCCTGTTCTCACAGAACAGAAGCGGCTGAATGCGCCCGCCGGGCGGATCAGTTTTTCGGCCCTGCTGTTCCAGGATCTCGCGGTGGCCCCGATCCTGTTC
>NZ_JBFUKD010000822.1:0-1425 GCF_056401005.1 Microvirga sp. P4_G7
GGACAACCCGGCCCGCGCCGGACTCAGCGACCGTTGCAGTCGGTCCCCAGACGTGCCGCAATGCGTTCTGTAGGGAGGCAACATCGTACAGACCGAGCATCTGGTATCGCCGGGCCTTCAGGTAGCCGCGATACACCTCGTCGTCGTCGAGACAGATCTCGCTGTTGCCGACCTCTCGGCAGTTGATCCAAGTTCCGCCTTCACAGAAACCGACGATCTCGAATCCGAAGCTTGTCCCGCAATCGAAACCCACAACCGGGGCGACATCGCAAACGCAATGGCACCTGGGCCACCCCATGCGCTTTCCGACCAGCGTCAGCTGATCACCGATCGCGTCATCGATATCGAAGAAGGATGGGATCACACAGATCGACTGAGCGACTTCCTCGATTTGACGAAGGTATGTGCGGATCAAGCCAAGGAGATTGGTCGACTCCCGATATTGGGTCGCGACGCGATCGATCTCTTCCTCAACCATCTCGCCGGTCGAAGGACAAACAGGCACAGCCATGTTTTGAGCCTAGACGATGGTGACGTTGATGCGCGCGGCCGCAAAGACCGCGATCTCGTCGAATGCGATCGCCAGCGGCGCCGGCGGAACGGTGCCGGAGCTTCGACCAGCCGCAACCGCATTCACGCGGACGTTCGGGTGTCGAACCGCAAGCGGCACCCGGATCATATGCGCGTCGACGTCAGCGCCATTGATGGGTTGGCCATCTCCCGAAAGATCCTGTGCCAGGGCGGCAGCAAGTGCAGATGGTGACGGCGGCGGACACCCATTGCGGTCACTCTCGACCGAGACCTCGATATTGAGCCAGATCGGCACCTCGACCGGACGAAGGAGCCAAACCGATCGGCAGAAGCCTTCGATGTTCGTGTCGACCCTGACGTTGCCGTGAGTTCCAATGCCCGGCACGACGTAATCCCTGACGGTTTGAGCGAGTGTCGCGTCCTCGCCACCCATGACGGCGACGGCCACCGAATGGCCTGAGATCCCGTTGGCGTCGACCGCATCGGCATCGTTCACAAACACCTGAGCATAGCCGACCCCTGAGACGTTCTTCACCGCGCGGACGAGGTCTTGCATGTCGATGCGCGCCCGTCCGGCATTGGTGATGGCATGGCGAAACGACGCGTCTGACTCGCCGTCGGCCCGCGCCAGCAAACGCAGACGGCCGAGCATTTCAAGGCGGAACCCGTCCGCCTGATCGGGGTCATAGGATTGGTAGGTGTCTTCCGCCAGTTCCCATTCCCGCGCGATCAGGTTGGCGAAGAGCCCGTTCATCTGTCCAAGCGGAGATTGCGCGGATTGGACGACACCTGGTCCGAAGGTCTGAATATTCTCCTGCTCCACCTCTGCGAGGATGGTCGCGAGCGACTTCCGGGAAAATCCCAGTGGGGTGACGCCATAAGCCATTGATGCTG
>NZ_JBFUKD010000823.1:0-1422 GCF_056401005.1 Microvirga sp. P4_G7
ATATTGGTCTCGATCACCACGTCGTTCAGCCCGCCCACGAGGAGAAGGTGTTCGACGTTGTCGCGACGCAGCAGGATGAGCTGCCGCTGCCGATCGAGATCATAGACGTCGACGATGCCGAGACGGGGCTGGCGCGAGCGCCCGCGATCCTGTCCCGACATGAGCAGCTTTCCACCCGTCAACCGGCGCAGCACCCACGCGAAAAGCAGGACCAAGGCCAGAATGATCGCAAAGGCGATGACGTATTGGGCTGCCCGTGATCCTTCAATGCCAAACTGAGACAACACGGTGAACTCTCAAGCGTTGTGGAGGCCCTCGAGGGCCGTTCAGAAACGTTTCTAGCACAATGCCTGCCGAAGCGGGCAAAGAGGTAAATGAATGGTTAACGCGCGCCGCCGCAAGACGTTTGGCAGCGCTGTCCCAGCTTAACGCGAGCCCCTGAAACAGTTGATTTACGGCTTTTTTGAGCCACGAGGCAAGAAACTGGCTCCCTCTTGCGGCACATGGAGCGTGCAGTTGCGGTAGTGAGCCTGAAAGGCTCGCACGACATCTTTCACGCGGCGACGAGGAGGCGGCCATTTCTTTCGGCGTGCCGTGAGGCAGGCGAACCTTGTTCGGTTTATCTGCGGCGGCGCAGTCGGAAGGGAGATGTTAAAGCTTGCCGCCTATGGTGCGGCCCGTATGCGTCGGCATTGCGGCGCCGCTGAAGTTGTGCCGTGCGCGCTTGCGGCTCTTTCTGCGGTTCGGCATAACCGGTCTGCCCTTTCAGGAAACAGGAACTTCATGGCTCACGACGGCGATAGGTCTTCCGGCGCACCGATCGATCGATCCGACCGCCCGGGCCATATCGGGCTGGTCCTGCTGCTGGCCGCCATTCTCGTCGGCGCAATTCTGAGCCTGCGGTTTCTCAGCAACGAACAGGCTCAGCCGCTCATCCTCGCGCTCCTGGCCTTCTTCGCCATGGCGGGAGTCTTCTTCCTGTTCGCGTTCGCCATCGGCGTCGCGCGCTTCGCGGGGAAGTCTGTCCGCAACGATATCACCAAGATCATGGCGGATACGGCGGGCGAGGGACACCTCGTCGTCGAGGGCGAAGGTCGGATCCTCTATGCCAACGACGCCTATCTCGCCCTTTCCGGGCGATCGCATGCCGAGGAGGTTCGTCTCGTCGAGCGCTTGTTCTCCGGCACGCCCGAAGTGTCCGAGGCGATCTATCGCCTTGCTCAGGCGGCGCGCGAGAATCGCGCAGCAGCGGAAGAAATCCGGTTGTCGCCGTCATTGGGCGGCGCGCAGGAATTCGGCTGGTATCGGGTTCGCGTGCGTCCTCTCCCGCGCCCTTCGGCTCGCTCGGCGACCTTGTGGGTGGTGGCGGATATCACCCATGAGCGCGAGCGCCAGGAGAACGTCTTCCAGGAGCTCCAGCAC
>NZ_JBFUKD010000824.1:0-1419 GCF_056401005.1 Microvirga sp. P4_G7
CCGTTGGTCACGATCAGGTTGCCGACGATCTTGACCGTTGGTCACGATCAGGTTGCCGACGATCTTGAACTTGCCGTCCGAACTGATCAGGCCATTCGATCCGGCAAGCGCACTCGCGAACGTGTAGCTGATGATCTGATTGTCGTCGTCGCGATCATCGAGGGTCACGACCGTCTGGCTCGCTCCCGTGCCTTCGTTGACGTTGGCAGCGCCGGAGGGCGTCGTCGGGGCCTTGTTGACCGGCGCGACGTTCTTGACCGTGATCGTGACGTCGCCGATGGCGGTCGCATTCGCCGCACCCGAGCCGTCGTTCGCGACGACCGAGTATGTAATCGGCGTGTCCGCCGTCACATCCGCGACCGTTCCGTTGGTCACGATCAGGTTGCCGACGATCTTGAACTTGCCGTCGGCGCTGATCAGACCATTCGATCCGGCGAGCGCGCTCGCAAACGTGTATCCGATGACCTGATTGTCGTCGTCGCGATCATCGAGCGTCACGACGGTCTGGTTGGCGCCAGTGCCCTCGTTGACGTTGGCCGCCCCCGACGGCGTCGTCGGGGCCTTGTTGACCGGCGCGACGTTCTTGACCGTGATGGTGACGTTGCCGGTCGAAGTCGCATTGGCGGCCCCCGACCCGTCATTCGCCACGATCGAATAGGTGATCGGCGTATCCGACGTCACATCCGCAACCGTGCCGTTGGTCACGATCGTGTTGCCGACGATCTTGAACTTGCCGTCGGCGCTGATGAGGCCGTTCGACCCAGCCTGGGCGTTGGCGAAGGTGTAACCGATGACCTGGTTGTCGTCGTCACGATCGTCGAGGGTCACGACAGTCTGGCTGTCCCCGGTGCCCTCGTTGACGTTGGCTGCGCCAGCCGGCGTCGTCGGGGACTTGTTGACGTTCTTGACCGTAATCGTGACGTTGCCGATAGCAGTCGCATTCGATGCTCCCGAACCATCATTTGCCACGACAGAATAGGTGATCGGCGTATCCGCGGTCACGTCAGCGAGCGTGCCGTTGGTCACGATCAGGTTGCCGACGATCTTGAACTTGCCGTCGGCACTGATCAGACCATTCGATCCGGCGAGTGCGCTCGCAAACGTGTATCCGATGACCTGATTGTCGTCGTCACGATCATCGAGGGTCACAACAGTCTGGTTGTCCCCGGTGCCTTCGTTGACATTGGCTGCGCCAGCCGGCGTGGTCGGAGCCTTGTTGACCGGCGCGACGTTCTTCACCGTGATCGTGACGTTACCAGTCGAGGTCGCGTTCGCTGCACCCGAACCGTCATTTGCCGTGATCGAATAGGTGATCGGAGTATCGGATGTCACATCCGCGACCGTGCCGTTCGTTACGATCGTATTGCCGACGATCTTGAACTTGCCGTCCGAGCTGATCAGGCCGTTCGATCCCGCCTG
>NZ_JBFUKD010000825.1:0-1419 GCF_056401005.1 Microvirga sp. P4_G7
CAATAGAACATCTGATCTTCGGAGATCTTGGACGTCGTCGCCTCGTGCTCGAAAACCGCGCTCGCGTTCTTCGACTCGATATAGGGCACCGTGTGGGCCCCGCATTGATTGCCGATCAACAGCGAGTCGCAGTTCGTGAAGTTACGCGCGCCAGTCGCCTTGCGGTGAGCCGATACGAGACCACGATACGTGTTCTCCGACTTGCCGGCGGCGATACCCTTCGAGATGATCCGGCTCGTCGTGTTCTTGCCGAGATGAATCATCTTCGTACCGGAATCGACCTGCTGCATGCCGTTCGACACCGCGATCGAGTAGAACTCGCCGCGGGAATTGTCGCCGCGCAGAATGCAGGACGGATACTTCCAGGTGATAGCCGATCCCGTCTCGACCTGAGTCCAGGTGATGACGGCGTTCTTGCCGCGGCAATCGCCCCGTTTGGTGACGAAATTGTAGATACCGCCACGGCCCTCGGCGTCGCCCGGGTACCAGTTCTGAACGGTCGAGTACTTTATCTCGGCATCGTCGAGCGCAATGAGTTCGACGACCGCCGCGTGAAGCTGGTTCTCGTCGCGCTTGGGAGCCGTGCAGCCCTCGAGATAGGAGACGTACGAGCCCTTGTCGGCGATGATGAGCGTGCGCTCGAACTGACCGGTGTTCTTCTCGTTGATGCGGAAATAGGTCGACAATTCCATCGGGCAGCGAACGCCCGGCGGGATATACACGAACGAGCCGTCCGTAAAGACAGCCGAATTCAACGTCGCAAAGAAGTTGTCCGTAACCGGAACGACTGTTCCCAGATATTGGCGAACGAGATCCGGATACTCGCGGATGGCCTCTGAGATCGGCATGAAGATCACGCCGGCCTTCTTGAGCTCTTCCTTGAAGGTCGTCGCAACGGACACGCTGTCGAACACCGCATCCACCGCGACGCGGTTCTTGGGTTCGACGCCCGCCAGGATTTCCTGCTCGCGCAGGGGAATACCGAGTTTCTCATAAGTCTTGAGAATCTCGGGATCGACCTCGTCGAGCGATTGCGGCGCCGCGTTCATCTTCGGCGCGGCATAGTAATAAATGTCGTTGTAATCGATCTTGTCGTACGACACCCGCGCCCAATTGGGTTCCGTCAGGGTGAGCCAGCGCTTGTAGGCGTCGAGACGCCATTGGAGCATCCATTCCGGCTCGCCCTTCTTGGCCGAGATGAATCGGATCACGTCCTCGGAAAGGCCCTTGGGAGACTTTTCCATCTCGACGACGGTTTCGAAGCCGTACTTATACTGATCGACGTCGATCGACCGGACTTGGTCGATCGTCTCCTGCACAGCAGGCATCTGTCTCTCCCACCGCTCACGGTTTCAAGGACCGCGGGTTGATGACAATGAAAAACGAGCGAGGACCTGGAATTAGGCCGCGTTCGCCTAC
>NZ_JBFUKD010000826.1:0-1417 GCF_056401005.1 Microvirga sp. P4_G7
GGTGTGACCTGGAGGATGACCGCGAACGGGTAGATAGAATACTCCACGACGCGCGACAGGCTGAGCAGAAGCGCGAGCGCCACTCCGCCGATCACGGCGAGCAGGAGTCCCGCGAAGGTGGTCTCCAGCGTCACGAGGAGGGACCGCGAGAGGATCGGCCAATCGGCCACCAGGGTCTTGGCGATCAGGCTCGGCGTCGGCAGGATATATGGCGGAATCCCCGCCGTCCGAACGGCGATCTCCCAGCCCGCCAGGGCGGCGGCGAACACCATGAGCGGCAACCAGATGCGACTCGGGTTCATGGGCGTTCCTCCGCCGCCATCGCCCTGCCGAGGACGTCGGACACCTCGCCGCACAAGCGTGCATAGGAAGGGCTGGCGCGAAAGGTCGCGCCGCGCTCCGGTGGCGCCGCAATGCCGATCGTTTCGACGACGCGGCCGGGCCGCGGTGTCATGACGGAGACGCGATCGGACAGATAGACGCTCTCGAACACCGAATGCGTCACGAACACGACCGTACAATCGAGTTCACGTTTGAGATGCAACAGATCGTCGTTGAGCTTGAAGCGCGTGATTTCATCGAGCGCCGCGAACGGCTCGTCCATCAAGAGCAGCTTGGGACGCAGACACAGCGCCCGCGCGATCGAGACGCGCATGCGCATGCCACCGGACAATTCGCGCGGATAGCTTTCCGAAAAACCCTCCAGGCCGACGAGGGACAAGATTTCCTTGATGCGGGGCTGGGCCTGCGTTCTCGTGATGCCGCGCAGGCGCAACGGAAGCCAGACGTTGTCGGCCACATCGGCCCACGGCATCAACGTCGGATCCTGGAACACGAAACCGACATCGCCGCGATGGTCCTCGGCCGCATCCATCGGCCACGTGAGCGCGCCAACCGACGGCGCCGTCAGTCCGGCGATCAGCCGCAACGCCGTTGATTTCCCGCAGCCCGAAGGGCCGAGAAGCGAGAGAAATTCCCCCTTGCGGATATCGAGGTCCAGATGCGCGAGCGCCGTCACGCCGTTGCCGAATGTCTTGCCGACGTCCCGCAGCGAGACGAGCGATTCATCGACGGTCGGCGGCGCGATAGCACACATGACTCTTATTTCTTCAGGTCGAGCCCGACGCCTTTGTTGACGAATTGCAGGGTATAGGCGCGCTTGTAATCAAGGTCGGGCTTGAATAGGCCAGCCTTTACCATCTTGTCGAAGAAGTCCTTCATTCGCGCGTCGGTCATCGCGCCGATGCCGGCCTTCGCCGCGTCTCCTGAATCGACGATGCCGTATTCCTTCATCTTGGCGCGCGCATAGGCGAGCAGTTCGTCGGTCATCTCCGGATTCTCGCGCTTGATGAGCGCGTCCGCCTTGCTGCTGTCGCCGTTGAGGTAATTGTACCAGCCGATGGTCGAGGCATCGACG
>NZ_JBFUKD010000827.1:0-1417 GCF_056401005.1 Microvirga sp. P4_G7
GGTGCTCGGTGGAACGCCCGAGTTGAGCGACGAGCTTGTGCGATTCACCGGAATTGCCCTCAAATGAGTAGTGACAACTCCCGGGCGTAGCGATGTCTGCGGGTTTACTGGGCTGCGGCGTTCCTCATGGGCGTCGCAGCCATTTTCTTTTTCGGTTACAGATTGCCAGACCTATCCGGAGTGTACCGTGCTGTTCTCCACTGATCATGCCCTCGCCGTCGCCGCCATCTTGAAGCGGGCGTCCGAGGCGGAAATCCTGCCCCGGTTCCGCAATCTGTCGGATGATGCGATTCGGCATAAAAGCTCCGTCCGCGATCTTGTTACCGACGCCGATGAGGCGGCGGAGCGGATGATACAATCCGAACTCCACAAGAAGTTTCCTGATGCCTTCGTAGTTGGAGAGGAGGCGACGGAAAAGGATCCGTCGCTTCTGAGCAAGCTCGCCGATGCGGACCTCGCCTTCATCGTCGATCCCGTCGATGGGACCAAAAACTTCTCGTCAGGCTTGCCGCTGTTCGGATCCATGGCCGCTGTCGCGGTGAAAGGGGAGATCGTCGCCGGGATCATCCACGATCCGATCGATGGGGACTGGGCTATCGCCGTGAAGGGTGAGGGCGCCTGGATCGAGCATGGAGACGGCCGGCGCAGCCGTCTACACGTTTCATCCGCCACACCGCTCGCCGAAATGGAGGGATGCGCGTCCTGGCATTACCTGAAGGAGCCCCTTCGCTCGCGCGTTGCATCACGCCTGCCGCGCGTTGCGATCTCCATGAGCTATCGCTGCGCGGCGCATGAGTACCGCATGGCGGCATCGGGCCATTGTCACTTCTTACTCTACTCGAAGCTGATGCCGTGGGACCATGCAGCGGGCTGGCTGCTGCATCATGAGGCCGGCGGATATTCCGCACGCTTCGATGGATCGGCCTACCACCTCTCCCATCTCGACGGCGGCATGCTTTGCGCGACCGACGAAGAAAGCTGGCACGCACTAAAAGGCGCGCTGCTTGAAGACTAGATGATCCAGAAGGCGTCTTTCGTCAGGTCGATGTTGCCGCCGACCACCGCGAACTTGATCTGCGCCTTGGAGCCCGTGCCGTCAGGGTCGTAGTAGAGTGAACCGCTGGCCTTGTCGTAAATGATGCGATCCGAGGTATCGTGAGCCTTCGCACCGGCCCAGAAGGCGTCCTCGGAAAGGGGACCCGCACCGATGTTGGCAAACATCCCTGCTTTGAGATTGATGCGATCGGCCCAAGGATTGAAATCGACAATCGTGTCGACATTCGTCTTGGCGTCCAACTTGGTGTCGAAGACGAACTGATCGTAGCCATCGCCCCCTGAGAGATAATCCTTCCCGGCGCCGCCCGAGAGCGTGTCGTTTCCAGAATCTCCGAACAGGCGATCGTTACCTGCATCGCCC
>NZ_JBFUKD010000828.1:0-1416 GCF_056401005.1 Microvirga sp. P4_G7
CGCCACCACTGCGCGGTGATCACAAGCAGTCCGCCCGCGAGGCTCAATGTCGGTTCAGATCAACATCAATACGGTCGATATCTCGCGCCTCGCGAACTCATTGGCTGCAGCTGGTCATAAGGCGCCCGTCGCAATAGCGCGGGCTCTCAACCACACTGGCGCCAAAGCGAAGACCGCGATGACGCGATCTCTCACCGCCCAAACCGGGCTCAAGAGAAAGACCATCGTCAAGGCTTTGAAGGTAACGAAGGCCGCTCAGAAGGGGGCGCTCGCCTACACGATACGTTCCGCAGGTGGTGATATCAGCCTGAAGTATTTTGCCCCGCGGGAAGTGAGGGCAGGTGTCACGGCTCGCCCCTTTGGCAAGCGCAAGACATTCACGGCGGCCTTTCTCAAAGGAGGTCGTCGTCCGAACCGTGTCGCCCTCAACATGGGTGGACACGTCTTCCGCAGAACATCAAAGACACGCACGCCAATTGAGATGGTCGACAGTGGGGTCGTCATACCGAATGAGATGGTGCAGGGCGCTACAGAGGCAGCCTTCTATGACGTGGCTCAACGCGACCTCGCAGACCGCCTCTCACACGAGCTATTCCGCGTCCTCGACGGGAAGTAAGAGAAAGGGGCTCAATCGAGCCCCAATTCCTTCGACAGACACCGGGCCTTACCGCTTCCAGCGCCCTTCGTATTTGAATTCAGGAGCGGCCTTCAGCTGATCCTTCGTCGTGTTCATAACGGCCGCCCACCTACTGTCATTCTCGAGGTAGGCAATCTTCACCGCGCTCGGACGCACGATCACATAGCGGTCACCCATTCCGAGGAACCCGCCGACCGACACGATGTAGCCAGCGAGTTGCCCTTTCGAGAGGATGAGATCCTTGATCTCGCCGATCTTATCGCCAGCGGGATTGGTGACGTTGAGGCCGATTAGGTTGTAGCTCAATACGTCTGTTGGCGTAGCGGTAAAAAACACTTCTCGCGACGTGGTAACCGCTGTCTGGGCCTGAACACCCCCTAGCATGGCGGCTGTTGCAGCTAGAGCGAACAATAAGCGGCGCATGGTGGTCATCCTTGACAAGTTGCCTATCGCTGTCAAAGCCGCGACTGAGGCGAAAGTTCCTACTGCGAAGCTGGCCGAGGACTGGAAATGGGTCCTTCTCAAGGGCCCCCTGCATGCGGGCGTAGTACGGCCCGGGATTTGGCTAGTCTGACGCGCTCGCAAAAGGGTTAACACTGTCGGGGCGGGCTGAATCCGAAACGAGAATTGGCATTGATCGACAAAGGCAGGTGCCGGATGGCGGCTTGTTAACCGCCGTGTCTGTCAACGCATCGGTTAACAAGATGCGCCGGTTAACACGGATGTTTACGTGATCGTCCCTCAGGCTGAATTTGCGCGGATCTCGGTAGTGTCCCGGG
>NZ_JBFUKD010000829.1:0-1413 GCF_056401005.1 Microvirga sp. P4_G7
GGCGAGGAGTTCGTCATAGGCGAGGCGTCGGCGCGGAACCGATTTGACGAGAGCCTCCTCCGTGAGCTGAGAAGCATTGTCCGCCCTGTGCAATCCATTCAGCGCGTCCCGAAACGGCGGCAGATTGTTCTTCTGCAACCAGCCGGCATCCTGCCATTCGGGAAGTTGAGGTACCTTCTCCAGGGCGCCACCCATGTAGCGGGCTACCATGCGGGAGGAGAGGCCCTCAGTCAGGCCGTAGACGGCTTCGACGGCGGGGAGGGTCGCGATGCTCTTCTCGTCGAGGACACGGTCTGGATGAACCATCTGGCGCACGCCGTCCCACAGCTCGATCTTTCCCGACACAAAGCGCCTCTCCCCAAGGGGTAGGAGTTTTTCGAGCCGAGGCCGCTGGCCGTTGAAGAACACCAGAACGATATCGCCGGTCTCGTCCTCCACCACCACACGGTAGGGCGCCCGACGCCCGGGAGGCGGGGGCCTGTGCGAGGCTACGGTCACAGACAGGGTGACGGGCTCGCCAATCGGCGCGTCGGCGATCGACCCTTTGATATCTCGCGCGATCCCGCCGGTCGGCATGTGAAACAAAATATCGAGGACCCGCGCCGATCGCCCCGGTTCGCCCAGCAAGCGGTCGAGCAGGGGCGCGATCTTCGGCCCGACGCCTGGAAGCGTCGCCGCAGGAGCGAAGAGGGGATCGAGGAGAGACGGACGCAGGGACATTCGACCGGGGTGGCAAGATAGGTTCAGCCGTTTATATAGCGGCGAAGGTCATGCCGCGCGACCGATGCGTGAAGAATGGAGTGGATCATGAGTGGAACGACACGAAGCAGCGCCGACCTCGATGTCCGGCGACGCCAGATCCTCTACCGCTCCTGGCATCGGGGCATGAGGGAAATGGATCTCATCATGGGCCGCTTCGCCGATTCCGAGATCGGAAAACTGTCCGACGACGAAATCACCGAGTTCGAGCAGCTGATCGAAGTTCAGGACCGCGATTTGCTCGGCTGGATTACGGGTGAAATCGCAACTCCGACGAATTACGACACCGCCCTGTTCCAACGTCTGAAGAGCTTTCATACCCACACGGCGCCTATTCACACGTGATCGCCGGGTCTTCCGCCCTTCTTACCTCGACCTCTCTTTCGACCTTCGTTGATCCATGAAATCCGTTCTCAGCCGCGCCCTCGACGTCCTCAAGAAGGGCCAAAGCCTGACGCTCTCGAGCGTTCCGGACGGTTTTGATGCGCTCGTCGTCGGAGATCTCGCGCGGGCTTTGTCGGGCCTTATCGATGGTCCCGCGGTCCTTGTACACGTCTCTCGTGACGGGTTGCGGCAGCAGAATTTCATCAATGGCCTCGGGTTCGTTGCACCCGAAGTCGAGGTTTTGACGTTTCCGGCATGGGATTGCCAACC
>NZ_JBFUKD010000830.1:0-1412 GCF_056401005.1 Microvirga sp. P4_G7
GAAAAACTGATCTGGTTCGTATCGACCTGAACCGCCTGAGCGCGTCCGTTCTTGTCTTGCCCCGCGACTGTCTGCGTCTGTGTCGGGATGATGCGGCGAAGCGCCGGTTCGTTCACGAGGGTAAAGGAATGGAGCGTTGCCACGCCGGCTTGCGGACCATCGCCCGTGCCCATCTGCAAAACGAGTTCGCCGCCGGACATGCGCCGGTAGACGTCGGTAAATCGAAGCAGCGCGCCGGCATCTTCCGCTTGCAGCACGATGACCGCATTCGAGCTGCCTTGCGTCACCGTGCGGCCGACGACGTTCGTCGAACCGAGACGCCCCTTCATGTCCAATTGGCGAAGGTTGTCTTTCCTCATGGACAGTTTCATCGTGGCGTTGGTGATCGCCTCTTCGTTGAAGCCCGTCAAAATATTGAGGACGAGATCGAGATCGAAATCCTTGCCGTCGCGCGCCGCCACGGCTCGATTGCTCGAGGGGCCGCTCATCAATTTCGCGAAGGGCCGAGCGTCACCCACGTTTCCGCGGATGACGACCTTGTACACGCCGTTGCTCCGGTCGACCTGCGCACGCATATCGTCGCCGGCCGAGATCTTGAACGTCGTCAAATCGGCTCGGTCGAGCGCGCCGTCGGAGGACAGAACGGCACTCCCGCGCATCTGCGTCACACCGCTGTCGAGCGATAGATCGCGCAGCTCGCTCGCCGGTCCTTCGATCAGCGTCATCGTCAGACGGCCGGGACGTCCCGCCGGCTTCACCCACCCTGGAACGAGTTGGTCGATCGTCGCTTTTGCCAAGTCGATGTCGAGCTTCGTTCCGGGTTTGGCATCCTTGCCGAGGAAAACCGTCGCCTTGATCGGCAACGGACCGGTCAACTGAGATCCGAATGACAGGCCGCGCCGTTGCCGCGCGGCCTCGTCGAGTACGAAGGCGACATTCGCTTCGCCACCGTCGCGGCCCTGACGTACATCGATCGTCGTAGCGCTGCCGGCAAGCTTGCCATCACCCTTGATCACGAGCGAGCCGCGATCGTATGCGACGGCCAGTGTCGCGCTTTCGAGCCGATCCTTGCCGAACATCTTTTCGATGGTCAGGTCGCTGACCTTGCCGTTGACCGTTATCGGCAGATCGGCGACAGGCGGAATGTCCTTCACGGGCAACCCTATGCCGACCTTGAGGTCGCTCTTGCCCTTGACCGTCGATGGGTCCACGTCGAAACCGGCGATCTGGTGGATCACCGGCTCCTTCAGCAGCGCCGCGAGTGCATCGGCGCCACCTTGGAGACGAAAATCGATCTGCGCTTGTGCCGTATCGCCCCAATAATTCGGCAACGTGAACGTACCTTCGGACGCAGCGAGTTGACGGCCTTCCGGAAGCTCGACCTGACCTGTCGGCGCTTTGAGGGTCACTTT
>NZ_JBFUKD010000831.1:0-1411 GCF_056401005.1 Microvirga sp. P4_G7
CGATTTGATCGAGCTCTTCTTTTTCGCCTATCGCGACTTCGTCAGCGATCCGGATCGGATCCTCGCGGAGTACGGGTTCGGCCGGGCTCATCACCGCGTCCTTCACTTCGTCGATCGCCAGCCGGGCCTGACCATCGCCGAGCTGCTCGACATCCTTCGCATCACCAAGCAGAGCCTCAACCGAGTCCTGAAGGAACTGATCGAAAAGGGCTTCATCACGAGCAGCACCGGCACTTCCGACCGCCGGCAGCGCCATCTCCACACGACCGCTTCGGGCCGCGAACTGGCTCTGACCTTCTCGAAACTGCAGACCCGCCGTATCATGCGGGCCATGGAAGACCTCGAGCCGGCCGCCAAGGACCTGATCAGCGCCTACCTTCTGCAGTTGATCGATGCTGACGATCGCGCGCATGTGGAGCGGTTGGTTTTTGGCGTTGCGACCTGACATGGAAACACCCCGCGTCGACATTCCGGATCACGCCTCCCATATCCTCGTGGTCGACGACGATCGCCGTCTGCGCGATCTGCTCGCGCGCTTTCTCGGCGAAAACGGCTACCGCGTGACGACGGCGGCGAGCGCCGCCGAGGCACGTGCGAAAGCCGAGAATTTCGTCTTCGACGCTCTAGTGCTCGATGTCATGATGCCGGGCGAAACGGGCTTCGAATATGCGCGTTCGCTGCGCCAGGATTCTCATATTCCGATCCTCATGCTGACGGCCCGCGCCGACACGGAAGACCGGGTCAAGGGCCTCGAAATCGGCGTGGACGACTATCTCCCGAAACCGTTCGAACCGCGCGAATTGTTGCTGCGACTGGGCAACGTCCTCCGACGCAACGCGCCAATCGTCGCCTCGAACGCGAGCGATCGTCCCGATCAGATTCGCTTCGGGCCCTTCAGCTATCGCTTCGACCGAGGTGAATTGCGACGCGACGACGAACTCGTGCGTATCACCGAACGTGAGCGCGAGATCTTGAACATTCTCGGTGAACGCGACGGCGGCAATGTCGCGCGCGAAGAGCTCGCCGGCAACGGCATCGGCGCCAATGAGCGCACGGTCGACGTCCAGATCAATCGTCTGCGTCGGAAGATAGAGACAGATCCGGCCAACCCGCTCTTTCTGCAGACGGTGCGCGGAATCGGCTATCGCCTCGTTCTCGACCGATGAAACTGCGTACGCTCGTCCGAAACGTCTATCTCAATCACGCCTTGCGTTGGCTCGGYAGCCTCTTGCCTAAGGGGCTGTATGCGCGTTCGCTGATCATCATCATCGCACCCGTGGTGCTGCTGCAATCGGTGATCGCTTACGTCTTCATGGAGCGGCACTGGCAGCTCGTCACCAGGCGGCTTTCGGCGGCGGTCACGGCCGACATCGCAGCCCTCGTCGACATTTATGAGAGCTACCCCCAGGAC
>NZ_JBFUKD010000832.1:0-1411 GCF_056401005.1 Microvirga sp. P4_G7
ATGTGATGGTGACGGGCAACATCACCTTGAGCGGCAGCGGCAAGGAATTGCTCGACAATCCGCAGGTCCGCGCGGCCTATCTCGAAGGAGGGCACCACTGATGCAGGGCCTCATCTACGAAGAACCTTCGGTCTGGCTGTTTCTCCTCGTCACCCTCATCCTCGGCGGCGGTGCGGCATGGATGACGGGACGGGCCATCGCCCTCACCTGGCGGGCGCGTTGGCAACTGGTTCTCTACCTCCTCATCTTGGGCGCTGCCGTCCGGTTCATCCATTTCGCCCTCTTCCAGGGGACGCTCATTTCGCCGCACTATTACATCGTCGATACGATCGTTCTCCTGATTATCGGCTCCCTGAGCTTTCAGCATACGCGGGCCCGTCAGATGACGACCCAGTATCGCTGGCTATACGAACGTGTAGGGCCCTTCTCCTGGCGCGAAAAAGCGTCTCATCCCAACGGCTAAGTCCCAGAATTCCGGCGTGACTTCCGCTCAAAAAGAGTCATGATGCACCCGGACGGCGGGCGAGACCCGCTGAACCGGTCCGTTCAAGGACCTAATAAAACCCCAGAGGAGTCACCTCATGAAGAAAATGCTGTTGACCAGCGTAGCGCTTGGTCTTGGCCTCGCCTTTTCGGGCGCGGCCAACGCGCAGATCAAGATCGGCGTCGCCGGCCCCATCACGGGCCCGAACGCCGCTTTCGGCGCGCAGCTGAAGAACGGCGTCGAGCAGGCGGTGGAGGACATCAACGCAGCTGGCGGTATCAACGGCCAGAAGCTGGTGGTCGTCGTCGGCGACGACGTGTCGGATCCCAAGCAAGGCGTCTCGGTGGCGAACAAGTTCGCTGCTGAAGGCGTGAAGATGGTCGTCGGCCACTTCAACTCCGGCGTCTCGATCCCGGCCTCTCAGGTCTACGAGGAAGCCGGCATCGTGCAGGTCACCCCGGCGTCGACCAATCCGCAGTTCACCGAGCGCAAGATGTGGAACACCTTCCGCACCTGCGGCCGCGACGATCAGCAGGGCCTTGTTGCCGGCGGTTACCTCGCCGACAAGTTCAAGGGCAAGAAGGTCGCTGTCGTTCACGACAAGACCCCCTACGGAAAGGGCCTCGCCGACGAAACCCTCAAGGCCATGAACGCAAAGGGCCTGAAGGAAGTCGTCTACGAAGGCGTGAACCCGGGCGAGAAGGACTATTCCGCTCTCGTTTCAAAGCTGAAGCAGGCTGGCGTCGACGTGGTGTATTTCGGCGGCCTTCACACGGAAGCCGGCCTCATCATCCGCCAGATGCGCGATCAGGGCCTCAACGCTCCGATGATGTCGGGTGACGGCATCGTGTCGGCCGAGTTCGTCTCGATCGCCGGCCCGGGCGCCGACGGCACGCTCATGACCTTCTCGCCGGATCCGCGTAAGAA
>NZ_JBFUKD010000833.1:0-1411 GCF_056401005.1 Microvirga sp. P4_G7
CCTCGTGTCAGTTCAGGCGGATTGCCCTTCAACGCACCATGCCAAAAGGCGTAGTCGTCGGCTCGGTTAACCTCTGCGACTGCGGCGGTCATTCTGCTGCGTCCTTGTGTTGGGGATTGCGGTGGCTCGCTTCGATCTCGCGAAGGCGCTCAACTGCGCCGCCAACCTCTGAGGCGAGAGCATTGAAGCGCGTCGCCTCTGCCTCGAGCTTTCTTCGTGTGCTGGAGACGACCTGCATTGCGGCGTCCCCAAGCCTGACGAAAGGATCGTGCTCGATCGCGGTCTCTGAACCGAAGAGATCGCTCGCGTTGCGTTCGTTGGCCGCGACCTGCTCGTAGTCGCGCTGGATCGCTTCGAAGACGGAGATCTCACGGTCCATGTCGGCCCTAGACATCTTTCCGTCGACCACGCGTCGACGGTACACGGTGTTCCTTAAGCCGAGTTCGCGCTTGATCGCGTCGAGCTTTTGTTTTGCGGTGAAGGGCAGGGGGATCATTCGTCCCTCCCGCGAAGCAGATCGGAAAGGCCGAGGTAGACCTCAAGGAGCACCAATCCGATGCAGAGTGCGAGCATGAGCTTCAGCCCGGCCTCTTCGTCGAGACGCCAAGCAAGGGCCGGATCGATGAAGGTCATCACCAAGCCCTCGCATAAGCGCCAACACCGAGATCGCGAGCGCCAAGGCGRTGCTCGGCGTACTCATCGATGTGGGGTTCATCGGCAACGATSYGGTCGACRATYGCGTCGGCGCATTCGCGATTGAGCGCGAGGTCGATCAGGAGCCAGAGAGCCGCGYTGTCGSCAAAGCTGAGATCRACATCGACGGACTGGARCGCGGCGCCCGYCTGTCCATTGTCGCCGGAAARGCTGATCTGCTCGACGCGCCAGTTGCCGTTCCGGTCGTACGAGATGGTCGCCGTTCCATCGACGCGGAAGGCGACGGCCTCGTCCGAACGGATCAGCGGTAGGTCAGCAAAGGGAAAATCGATTGTGTTCATCGTGCCCTCGTTCGATCTGGGAGATCGTTCGATGGCAGAAATATGCCCACAATGGGCACAATCAGTCAAGCCCATATTGGGCACAATTATTCGTAATCGAATTGACCGACTAACCTTTCCCGCGCGGTAGACTCGCGCACGCGGAATAACCCCGCGTACCTGAGCGCGCGCGGGGTTTAGTACTAACCTATAAGGATAGAGATAGACGGGACTTGTAGAGCTCTGGGTTTTCAGACAGAGCTATTTCTCTTCGAAAATTGATGTAAGGATGAGCGATATTATACTAACGACGGGACTTGAATTAGATGGCCTCAAATTGATCGCTTCAATCGATAAGTCTTCGATGAATCGTGTTTTCGACCTCGCTTCGAAGCAAGCTCGATAACACCAGATTCAAGTAAATTAGAGAGCAATTT
>NZ_JBFUKD010000834.1:0-1410 GCF_056401005.1 Microvirga sp. P4_G7
CGAAGAGCCCAACACCTCTACGTTCGCGGATCTGCTCGATGTCAAAAAGGGTGGCATCGATGTTTCGACCGAGCCTCCGCTGCGCTCGGACACGCCAGCGAGCATTTCGGATGTCGGCAACTTCTCTTTCGCGGAACTGCTGGAAACCAAGAAGGGYGGCCTCGACGTMACCACCGATCCYCCYCTYCACGCTCCGGWCGAAGAGCCCAACACCTCTACGTTCGCGGATCTGCTCGATGTCAAAAAGGGYGGCATCGATGTTTCGACCGARCCTCCGCTGCGCTCGGATTCAACGCCTGCGGCGCTTATCACCATCTCGGATCCGGAAGGGGCGGTCTTTGGAAGCCTGCTGGAGACTAAAAAAGGTGGTCTCGATGTGACGACCGATCCGCCCCTGCGGATCGAGACGGACAACCAGGCCACCAGTCACGCAGAATTTTACATGATCTGATCATCGCGGCGCGAAAATGCGCGTGCCGCCCAAAATTTGACTGCTGACGGCATCCTCCCGTTATTGTATGACAGGATATGGATTCCATTTCGGCCGTGCTCGCGCAGCTGTATGATCGGACCTCCGTCCTCGTTGCCGCTTATGACGAGCATGATCGTTTGCGGTATGCCAATCCTGCTTTCAGGTCAGCATTTTTCATTCCGCCTCAAGAGAGTCCGCTTTGGCCAGATCTGATGCGTGCGAACTTTCTCGCGCAACGTGGCACGATCATTCGCAATCCCGACTTTGAAGCCTGGATCATGTCGGCTCAATCGCGTCGCGGAAAAATCGGCTTTCGGGCTTTCGAGACGGACCTGATGGACGGCCGTTGGCTGTGGATGACCGAGACTGTCCAGGCGGATGGTTGGATGCTCTGCATTGCCAGTGATATTACGACGTTGCGCGCCGWCGAGCGGTCTCTTCGACAAGACCGCGACTTCGCTCTTCGCGCGGCTCATACGGACGACCTCACGGGTATCGCCAATAGACGCTTCATTACGGCCCGCGTCGAAGAGATGCTCCAGCAAAGTCACTCGAGTGACGAGGTCCTGGGTTGTCTCGCAGTCATCGACATCGACAACTTCAAGTACATCAACGATCGCTACGGGCATGGCAACGGCGACCTGATCCTGCAGGACTTCGCCAAACTCATTCACGCTCAGGTGCGCCGTACGGATGCTTTCGGTCGAGTCGGCGGCGAAGAGTTTCTGCTGGTTCTCCCCCGTACACGAGAGGAAGAGGCGATCCTCATTCTCCAGCGGATGCTTGCGGCGATCCGCGTCTCGCGTCCGTTGAAGGATTGCCCGGATTGCCGGTACACGTTCTCCGCCGGCATCGCAGCCGGCAAGGCGGGCCACACAGCCGTCACGCTTTATTCCGCTGCCGACCGCGCGCTCTACTCGGCCAAGATCGCAGGGCGC
>NZ_JBFUKD010000835.1:0-1410 GCF_056401005.1 Microvirga sp. P4_G7
CTCGGATACAAGCCCTCCACGCGATCAACGAGATGCGCGAAGAGATGGGTGATGCCATCGACAGCTGGGACGATTGGCGTCTTGAAGTTGTGGACTCCATTGGCCGGACCCTCTTTTCCGTCGACCTCAGCTGACGCGCTGATCGTCCATTTCAAAAGTCTGGCTTGGCGGTGGAACGACAGGACTCAATTGCTTGAGAACCCAAATGACGTGAAGTCGAATCTTCTCGGCGTCTGTCGACATTTGACGAACCTCTCATCCATGCCGGCATCGAGATCCTACAAAGGATGCGACGCCGCCCGCGAGACCAATCGTGTCCAACATCGATTTGCATCGATATATTATTCTATCATCGATAGCCGGTGCTCTCCTCCCATTCGGACGAGGCGGGCATAGGTCGTACCGACTGAATTGCGACGCTGGCGAAAAGATCGGGAAGGCGCGCTCCGCGCGACCGCCTCGTGCTTCTTTGGAGCAATGCAATCAAACGAAGACACGTTTGCACGAACTTCGATGCCGCAATCAGCTTCCCAGCGCTTCTTAGAATTTTACGAAATCCGGCCACATCGCGAAGCGGCGGATTGGGAGTAGGTTTTTGTACATCGGAAGTATAGGTGGCGCCGTTCGTTAGCGCACATGGCGCCGAACGCGAGAGCTCAATGCATATTGACCGCCGTCTCGAGACCCGATTGGCGTGGAGACCGAAGTTTATCGGGCTGCCGCTCCTTGCTGCTGGACCGTGGCGATAGCGTCAAGCTCAGCGTTAAGCTTGACGCCACGCGTCGATGACGCTGAAGCCACAAGATTTTTATCTTTGGGAATTAGTTGATTATTGTATTGATCGGAGCTGGTGACAGTAATGTAAAATTTTTAGGTGCTGAAAATAATCAGTTCAGTGCTGTGTGAGGCAATTTCGATCAGTGAACGAGGCTCGAAATCAAATAATTTTCGTGGCGACAATGTGGCTTCGCTGAAATATACTCCGTACGCTAGCGTACATAGTTTTCATTCCTATTGGGCGCGAAATAGCCAAGTCCTTGAGTCGAATGAGTTTTGAACACCGCGCATAACGTTACAGCCGCTCTTGCAAACCAGTGCATTTTTTTGAGGCGTGCGTTGTTTATGGATTAATTCTTGGGAATGCCGTCCGATCAACGCAAAATCCGCGATAGGTGCGCATTATCGAACACGATTCGGCGCGCACGGCGAACAGACTTACCTCATAAGAACGGCGGCTAAGCCCTTTGCCGAATCGGGGAGCTGGCGAGGAGTGGCTATGCTCGTTYCATCCGGCGTCAGCCTTTGCCGGCCACGGACGTCGCGATGTCAGCCTTATCGGCTTCGCGGCGTCCGACCATAGAATGTCCAATCGCAAATCCCGACCGCGAAACCTCGCCCGGCCTCAGGTGC
>NZ_JBFUKD010000836.1:0-1408 GCF_056401005.1 Microvirga sp. P4_G7
TCTGATCGGTACGATCTCGAACGCCGTGGCGGGTTGGACGTACACGTTCAACTTCGGCACGGGTTTCGACGGTGACGGTGACGGTCGTTTCTACATCGTCGGCAATCAGATCTTCGCAAAGGCTGCTGTCGATGAGAACGGCATAAGCTTGTTTGACTACGAGTCAGCCGGTATCGTGTCGATGTCGATCATCGGAACGCCGCCGGTTGGGACGCCTGGGTCGCAGCAAGGACAGTTTGGCGTCTATATCACCGACATCAACGACAAGCCCTTCAATCTCGCCTTGAAGAACGCCACGGGCGGTACGGCTTTGTCCGTCTTGGAGAAACTYGGTCCGGACACGTTCATCGGTAACCTGACCGCCGAGGATGACGATCTTGATCGCAACGACGTCGGCGAAACACAGACTTTCTCGATCGTCACCAACCCAGGCAACCGGTTCAAGATCGACGCGACGGGCAAGAAGGTCGTGCTCGCATCGGCGCTCGACTACAACGCATCTGATCTTCAGAGCGACGCCGGCGGCAAATACTATACCGTTTTGGTTCGCGTCACCGACGGCGGTGGTCCCGGTGGAGGACCTCTGTTCGTCGATCAATCTTTCAAAGTCTATGTGACGCCCAATGGACCGACGAACAAGGCGCCGACGACGCCGGCGGGAACGGCGAACGTCAACGAGGGCACGGGCAACGGCCAGACGGTTCTGACGCTCGATGACCGCGATGACGACAACCAGGTCATTACCTACACGTTCGCGAACTCCCAAGCAGGGTCGAGCGGCCTGATCAGTTCCGACGGCAAGTTCAAGATCGTCAACAACACGATCGTGACGAACGGCACCGTTGCAGACGTAACGGCGGATACGCCGATCAATTATTCGATCATTGCGAATGACGGTTCGGGAGCAGCGAACAACACCGCGACCGGAACGGTGACGATCACCGTCAAGAACGTGGCTCCGACGAACAAAGCGCCGACGACCCCGTCGGGCGCTGCGAATGTCAACGAGGGCACCGGCAACGGCCAGACCGTGGTCACGCTCGATGATCGCGACGACGACAACCAGCTCATCACCTATACCTTTGCGAATTCCCAAGCGGGGTCGAACGGCCTGATCAGCGCCGACGGCAAGTTCAAGATCGTCAACAATCTAATCGTGACGAATGGTACGGTCGCGGACGTGACGGCGGATAGCGCGGTCAATTATTCGGTGATCGCGAACGATGGTTCAGGAGCAGCGAACGCGACGGCGACAGGAACCGTCACGATCACGGTGAAGAACGTCAACAAGGCGCCGACGACACCGGCGGGCGCAGCCGACGTCAATGAAGGCACTGCCAACAACCAGACGGTCGTGACGCTGGCCWATGTGGACGGCGACGGCCAAACCGTCTCCTATATCTTCACG
>NZ_JBFUKD010000837.1:0-1407 GCF_056401005.1 Microvirga sp. P4_G7
GCCCAGGTGCTCGCCTTCGGTCTCTATAGATCCACCAGCGCTGATCACTCCGATTACTCCGACTGAATTGCCGCCCTCGTTCTCTGAAACGATCACGCCGGGATCGACCCCAAACGCTTCAGCCGCACGGCGGATCCAAACGTCGGAAAGGCGACGGCCGCCCTTTTCGAACCCGCGCTCAAGCTTAACGTACTGATTCCGGGTGGTACCCATGGCCGCAGCCGTCTGGTCCTGAGACCAGCCGCGCGCCTCCCGAAGTTTTCGAAGATTGTTGCTCATCCTCGAAGTGTGCCCAAAACGGGTTCGCGCGCGAGTCCCCAAATTGGGCACAAATCTTCTTGACGAATGTGCCCACATTGGGCATGTTGAGGTCATGAAACTCGCTGATTACCTCCGTCGACATGAACTTTCGGAAAAAGAGTTCGCTCAGAAAAGCGGAAACGCCTTCTCAGAAGAAGCTGTTCGGAAATGGCGGTTTGGAATGCGCGTCCCGCGCCCCAAACAAATGGTGGTCATCCTCGCTGTGACGGACGGTCAAGTAACCGCGAACGATTTCTATTCGCCTCAGGCTCCTAGCGAAGGGATCGCCTGATGCGCCCCATCGGCAAGGCCCGCATGCGCTTTTGCGCCAAGCAGCAGTTCTGGTCGCTCACGCACGACGGTTGGGTCATCACCCATCCTTCCGCGACAGCAAGCGTTCGAGAACTCCGTCGAGGTGACGTTTGATGTCCTCTCGTCCCTCCATGTGCGCGCGGATGTACGGGCCGGTCGTTGAGATCGAAACCTCTTCTGCGGTCATCAGCCCCGCGCCGAGCAAGTCGCTCACAAGGCTTTCGAAAAGCTGCAGCGCGAGTTCGGCTTTGTCGTCGGTCGTCAGTTCAACCGTTCCTACTGCTCTTCGCATCTCACACATCGTTCAGTCCCTCCGCCAACTGCTGAACCTGATCATGCGGACGGATGGAGATTCCTTCAAAGCAATCGTTTCGGGAAACCTTGCATGAACACGCGYTCCTACCTTCGYGAMGAYCATCTCAYTTTGAAGGCSGCGTTTCGCACGTTGCTGAAGGAAGCGGGCGGGCCAAGCTAYGCGGCTGAAKCMATCACCCGRACSGATCCKGCSCGRCTCTCRCGCTACGGCAAYCCGAACGAGCAGATGTTCGCGCCKTTGGACGTCATTCGCGATCTYGAAGCKCATGTCGGGGAACCGATCGTCTCACGTGTGATGGCCGATCTCGCAGGCTTTGTCCTGGTCGAGAAGAAAGCCGCAGAGGTCAGTGTCAATCTCGACAATCATCTCGTGACCGTCGGCAAAGAGTTCAGCGAGCTGTTCGGAGAGATCGTCAACGCAAAACACGATGGAGTCCTCTCCCCTGATGAGTGCGACGCAATCATTCAGCAGTCCCGAGA
>NZ_JBFUKD010000838.1:0-1398 GCF_056401005.1 Microvirga sp. P4_G7
TTCATGACGAGTTGCCTCCATCATCTCCCAAGGATTCACTAGATGCCCACCCGCATGAAGTTCTGTGCCGGAATCGCCTTCGCGATGTGCTCGATGACCGCGCAAGCTGCCGATCTGCCGTCGCGGAGGATCGAGCCCGCTCCCTTGCCGCCCGCGTTTACGTGGACCGGATTTTATGTCGGCATCCAGGCTGGCTGGGGGCAGACCCGAACCGAGCTGACTGCGGGTGCGGCAATCGCTGGCCAGGCCGCTGTCGCCTCGCTGCCCAGTCTGGACAAGAACGGCGTTACGGCCGGATTGCTGGTTGGCTACAACTATCAGATCGGCCAGCTTGTCCTAGGCGGAGAGATCGACGGCTCGGCTCTCATCACCGGGAAACAGAGATACACTGCGCTGACAGGCGACTTCATTACCGCTCATACAAATTGGGTCGGCTCGGCCAGGTTGCGCGTCGGTTATGCCTTCGACCGCTTCCTGATCTACGCGACCGGCGGCCTCGCCTTGGCGGCGCCGAAGTCGACGGTGACGGGCACGGGTTATTCCTATGGCGCAGGCGACAGCACTCGCGTCGGCTGGACGCTTGGGGCTGGAGCCGAATATGCCGTCACGAACAACTGGATCGCCGGTCTGGAATATCGGTACGCGCAGTTCCAGGAGGATACCTACACCTATCCAATCGGTGTCGGTGGGCTCGGGATTGTCGGCTTCAAACAGCAACTGAGCACCAATCAGGTCGTCGGGAGACTGCTCTACAAGTTCTGATTTGATCCTATCGCGGGCCCGCCCCCAGGTTATCCTTCAACTTCTGTCGCCAAGCGCCAACCACCAAGCCCAAGGAACAACTATGAAACCGATCCACAGCACGCTCCGCGGACTGACGACGATCCTCGTAGCATCGACTTTCCTCGCCGGCTCGATTGGAGCAAGCGCGCAAACGTCGCCTCCACCTGCATCGATCCTGACGCCGGACAAAGTCGAGACACGCATCGGAACACTCGACTTCAAGGACGGCATGCCGAGCAAGGAGACCATCGCCAAGGTCTATGACAATCTGGACTTCACGCACGCCTTCGAGGCATTCGTGAACACTTTCCAGGGCGTCAGCATCGCGGCCCTTCACAAAGGATTTCAGAACGCCGGGGTGAAGGACAACGAAGCCCTCATCTTTTCCGATCTGATGGACGCCAGTTCGTTGTTCCTGACGGCCAACGCGGACACGATCTATACCCTGGGAATGCTCGACCTTTCCAAGGGGCCGATGGTGCTGGAGATCGGCCCCAAGATGTTGGGCGCTATCGACGACCAGTGGTTCCGCTGGGTTATTGATTTGGGCGCACCCGGGCCTGATCGTGGCGAAGGGGGAAAGTATCTGATCCTGCCGCCCGGCTACGATGGCAA
>NZ_JBFUKD010000839.1:0-1395 GCF_056401005.1 Microvirga sp. P4_G7
GAGGAAGGCGATGCGCACGGTCACCCACGCCGCATCCATGAGCGCCTCGTTGCGGAAGAGTGCGCCGTACCATTGCGTCGAGAATCCGCCCCACACCGTGACCAGCCGCGACGCATTGAACGAATAGACGATGAGCAGCAGAATCGGCAGATAGAGAAACGCGAAACCGAGCGCGAGGGACGTAACGTTGAAGAGGCTGAGCCGGTTTCTCATCGCCGCGTCTCCAGCCTGCGCGCTTCGACATCGCGATAGATGACGATGGGCACGACGAGAATGATCAGCAGGAGGATCGCGACCGCCGAGGCGAGCGGCCAATCGCGGTTGGAGAAAAACTCGCTCCACAATTGCCGCCCGATCATCAAGGTTTCGGATCCCCCGAGCAGATCGGGAATGACGAATTCGCCAACGGCCGGGATGAAACAGAGCAACGACCCCGCGATGATTCCGGGCATCGCCAGCGGCACGGTGATGGCCCAGAAGGCGCGCCAGGGCGGACAGCCGAGATCGAGCGCCGCCTCGATCAGCGAATGGTCCATTCGCTCGAGAGAGGCATAGAGAGGCAAGACCATGAACGGCAGATAGGCGTAGACGATGCCGATATAGACAGCGGTCTCGGTGTTGAGAATGATCAGCGGCTCGGAAATGAGGCCGACCCCGATCAGGGCCTGATTGAGCAGGCCCTCCGGCTTCAGAATGGCGACCCAGGCGTAGATGCGGATCAGAAAGCTCGTCCAAAACGGCAGGATGATCAGGGCGATGAGCAGCGTGCGATGGCGCGCTGGCGCACGCGCCATCGCGTAGGCGATCGGAAAGCCCACCAGGAGCAACAGCGCGGTCGAGATAGCCGCGATCCGCACCGATGAGAGTGTCGCCTCGAGATAGATGCCGTCCTCGACGAGCAGGGAGAAGTTTTCGAGATCGAGGCCCTCGAAGAAGCCGAGAATATCGCCCCAGTCGAAGATGGGGGTATACGGCGGCTGAGCCGTCGCCGGGTCCGACAAGCTGATCTTGAAGACGATCAGAAACGGCAGCAGAAACAGCAATGCGAGCCAAAGGAACGGGATCGCAGGCACGATGCCAGTCGACAGCCGTTTCATGAGCGGACGCGACGCCATGGCTATTCCGAAAGGATGACGGCGGAATCGGGTGAGAACGTCAGATGGACCTCCTCGTCCCAGTCGATCGGGTTCTCGACGAAGCGAGACGCGTTCGCCCGCGACACGCGCAATATCTCGCCGGACGCGAGCTTCACGCGATAAACTGTCCAATCTCCCAGATAGCCGATATCCCAAACTTCGCCGCTCAACGCGTTGTGCACGTCAGGAGCCGGCGCACCGCGGCGTATCACCATCTTCTCGGGGCGGATCGCGATAGCGACCGGTTGCCCGGTGTGCA
>NZ_JBFUKD010000840.1:0-1390 GCF_056401005.1 Microvirga sp. P4_G7
TAGGTATTGGGCTCGTCAGCCATGAGATGGGCAACGAATTCCGGACCGAGCACCGCTGCGTCGAGGCGGCCCTGCTTGAGATCCAAACGCGTCGCGGTAGCACCCGCCGTACCGTTGACTGTCGCTGCCGGCTTGCCCGCGCCGACGCAGTTCTTTTCGTTCCACGCCTGCGCGACCGGATAGTAATTGGTGGTCCGTGGGGCGCCGACGGTCTTGCCGCAGAGATCGGCCTCCGTCTTGATGGCATCCTTCTTGGCGACAGTCGTGAAGGGCTGCGCGCCCGTGACCAGATAGTCGACGAATGTCAGCTTCTCCCTGCGTGTCGGTAGATCGCTGATGGCCGTTCCGATCATGTCGATGCGCCCGGTGGTCAGCGATGTCATCAGCTGCTCGAAGCTCATCTCTTCCCATTGCACCTTCACGCCGAGTTCCTTGGCGATGCTCTCGACGAGATCGATGTTCACACCCACGCGTTCATTCGTCTTCGGATCCTTATACGCCATAGGCGGATAGGTGGATTCGATGCCGACGACGAGAGTCCCCGCGGATTTGATCTTCTCCGGCAACGGGATGCTCTGTGCCGATGCCACCACGGGCAGAACGAGCGCGAACGTTGCACCGATGGACAAGGCCTGGATCGTCCGAACGAATGGGTTCGATTTATTCATCATCATGATTTCCCTTGGTGTGAATCAAGGCTGCGGTTCGGCCGCGGCTCGTTGGTCTTGTGATGGAATTCTGTCCGGCGCGTACCCACGCCGGTTTTCKCCTTAGGCTTTGGCCCACGCTCGCTGATGCGTGATCGTTTCAATCAACCGCTGGAGCTGCTCTGCCACGCGCGCAGGTGCGGTTCCGCCATAACCGCTCCGCGCTGCCACGGCGGCTTCCGGAGTCAGATGAGACAACATCTGTTCCCCGAGGCGCGGGTCGACCGCAGCGAGGTCCGATGGCTTCAGATCGGACAATTCGATGGATTTTTCTTCGCAATAGCGCACCAGTGCGCCTGTGATTTCGTGCGCTTCGCTGAAGGGCACGCCATCGCGCGACAGCCAGTCGGCAACTTCGGTCGCGAGCGTGAAGCCGTCCGTCGCCTGCTCACGCAGACGTCCGGTGTCCACCCGCATGGTGGCAATCATGCCGGACATGGCGGGAAGCACGAGTTCGAGCGTGTCGATCGCCTCGAACGCCGCCCATTTGTCCTCCGACAAGTCACGATTGTAGGCGAACGGAAGCCCCTTGAGCGCCGTCAACATGGCATTGAGCCCGCCGATGAGACGCGCTGCGCGTCCGCGCGTCAGCTCCGCGATGTCTGCATTCTTCTTTTGCGGCATGATGGAGGAGCCGGTCGSATACCCGTCGTCGAGAACGATCCAACGGAACTGACGAGACG
>NZ_JBFUKD010000841.1:0-1386 GCF_056401005.1 Microvirga sp. P4_G7
ACATAAGGCAGCATGAATAGGTAGAGGCCACTGAATAATAGAAGGAAGAGCGGAAGGAGTGGAGAATAGGTAATCCAGTCCGGTGCCTCCTCGAACGCCCTGACGGCGAAATTGGCGATCACAGTGATCGTGAACGCGATAGAGAGCCAGCGATGGAATTGTCGAATCCATGCATTCATGACCAACGTCTCCTTAAATGAGGCTTGAAATTGGGTGTGCCGCGTCGATGCAGATCACTCATGGCGCGCCAAGACTTGTTCGAGGTTATCGAAGAAGTGTTGCCAGCCATGCTTGGCACCTTCGTATGCCTGCTGCTGGTCTGGCCCGAAGCCCGACTGTTCCATCCGCAGGTGCGTGCCGGAGCTGGTTGGCGTAAGGGTCCAGGTAACAACGCTTTCCAGGCCGTAGGCGCTCCACGTATAGGACAGGGACTTGATCGGCTCGATCTCAAGGACTTTGCAATCGACGGAGCCCCAGTCGGCGCTCAATTTGAAACGCTGGTTCAGGACGGGTTTGAAGTCATTTTTCATGAGCCATTCCGCGATCAGATGCGGTTGCGTCAGTGCCCGCCAGATCTTCTCCGGCGGAAAGGGCAGTTCCCGCTCGACAGCGACGGAAAGCATTTGGGCCGATGTGTGGTTCATTGGTCCATCCTTCTCAGCAAATCTTCGAGCTCATCGAACTTGTTCTCCCAGAAGCCGGCCATTCGGCTCGTCCAGCCGATGAGCGGAGCGAGAGCGCCGGGTTGGGCGCTGTAATAGGCTTGGCGTCCTTGTTGGCGGTCATGGACCAGGCCTGCTTTCTTGAGAGCAGCGAGGTGCCTTGACACGACCGGTTGTGAAACTCCTGCACCAACGGTCAGAACGCCGACGGTTTTCTCGCCTTCGCGACAAAGCCGTTCGAAAATCGCTCGTCGGGTTGGATCGGCAAGTGCTCGAAACAACAAGTTCTGAGCCTCAACCATCACGCATACCTGTCTGGCTATGTATTCAATCCATAGCCAATGAGGCATAGCTCTGCAAGCCATAAATCGTGCGGGTGCCTATTACGGCACGGCACTCGACATTGATCTGTCGGCTCATCGTGATGATTTGCAACCCAGACAGTCGAAGCGTAATGTCTCTCTCAGCCGTCGGCAGGCGCCGCGAACCCCAACCTGCCACGGTCCAGGGGGTTCGAATGAAGATGTTGTTCCTGGCAATCGCCGCAACTTTCATCCTGGCGAGCTGTCAATCCAATCCGAGTGTGGACGCGCGACCGCCCAACTACGTCACTTCGCAAGCGAACGTGATGCCTGCAGTCCGCAACGATACGTTCGGGGGATCTGCAATGCCGATGCGCGGGCTCGCCCGCTAGTCGAGTTCGGTATGACGGGCGGCCGAGCGA
>NZ_JBFUKD010000842.1:0-1386 GCF_056401005.1 Microvirga sp. P4_G7
CCCGAGAAAAGGGATGAGCGAACAGCTAAGCCTGTCATTCGATCTAGCGCCTAAAGAGCAACTTCAGCTTTGGTCACCGGATGATATTTTCGAAAGTCTGACATCGACTACGGTGTTGGCACTTTCTGAGGACAAGCGCGTAGAACGTAAGGGTGCAAGCGTTCAACCCAGAGCTCTCGGTGACTATCTTTGTATGTGGTCGAACACTCAGCCGCATGGCGGAGTTATTATCGTGGGTGTCGAAGACAGCGGCAAAATCACAGGCTGCGCCACGTTGTCTCAAGACCATCTGAATAGGCTTGAGAGCCTTTCTGATTATTGCCCGGACGCCCGCTGGTACTCAAAGAGAGTGTCCGTTAAGGATTCAAAGGGTCGAGAGAACTTTATAATCGCCTATCGCGTGCATTATCGCGAAGATAAATTGGTAGAAACCACGGCTGGTAATGCGTTTTTGCGCGAAGCTGATAAGAAACGACAAATTGACGAAGCACTTAAACGCGAAATTCGTATTGCCAAGGGTGAGATTCATTACGAGTTAGAAGGGGTATCCTTGATCTACCCGCAGGATTTTGCGTTGGATGAGATCGGAAAGTTCTGCAGATCATTCGCAGAAAGCCGGCGGTTTCAGACGTCGAAGACCGCAGAGGAGATCCTTGAGCTTGCAAAGCTCGGAAAACAAAAAAACGGAAAGTTTCTACCAAATTTAGCGTGTGCGCTGATCTTCGCTAGCGACCCTCGGGAGGCAGTTCCCGGAGCTCGAATAAGAGTGATCCGGTACGAGGGTGTTCACGAAGATTTTGGCAACCGGCTCAACTCTGTTTTCAGCGTGTTCGTCGACGGCTGCATCCCAAAAATGCTTGCTGAAGTTAAGCAGGTGATCTCGACGCAGATGCGTTCATTTACACGCCTCGGACCGAACGGCCGCTTCCAAACAAAGCCAGAATATCCGGAAGAGGCTTGGTTTGAGGCAATTGTAAATGCGGTCGCCCACCGGAGTTACAACTTCAAAACGCAGAACATTTTCGTCAAACTTTTTGACGATAAGTTTGTCGTAGAGAGCCCGGGCGGGTTCGTTCCACCAACAACCGCCGAAACCGTCTACAACGCTCACAACCCGCGCAATCCATTCCTCATGGAGGCGCTGATGCACTTGGACCTTACGTTCTGCGGATTTGAGGGCACAAGACGAATGCGCCAGGCTATGCACAATGCCGGCTTACCCGAACCGCTTTTTAGACAACACGAAGTAGTATCCCAACATGTACATGTAACTCTTCAGAACAACATACAACACCGAAAGAATTTTTTAGATTCTGAAGCCATTCAGTATCTAAAAGAAGATCAATACCTTGCTTTGACAACTGAAGAGAAGCAAATAGTTAACTA
>NZ_JBFUKD010000843.1:0-1384 GCF_056401005.1 Microvirga sp. P4_G7
CAGTTGGATGGACGCTGTTCATCCCGATGATCTGGCGCGGATTTTGACGGACGTGAAGGAATTGGTGAAGAACCAATCGGCCTACGCGATGGAGGCGCGCTATCGCAATCGCGACGGCATGTACCGCTGGCACATGATCCGCGCCGAACCCATCCACGACGCGCGCGGTACGTTTCGCGGGTGGTCCGGCACAAGCGTCGACATTCACGACCTCAAGGAGACAGAAGCAGCGCTTCGCAACAACGAGGCGCAATTGCGCATCGCGTTGCAGGCCGCGAGCATGGGTGTCTGGATGTGGGACAGAGTTACCGACGTGCTCGAACTGTCCGACAGTGCCGCTTCACTCTTCGGTGTCGAGCCCGGCGGCACCATCAAGTGGGCTGAGCTGCGGACGCGACTTGATCCGTCCGATGCGCTTCGTGCTATGGCAGCCGTGGACAAGGCGGTCGAATCCGGCGAGCCGTACGACATCGAGTATCGGCTCACGCATCCGCGGGACGGACGCAAGTTCTGGCTCGCCGCCCAAGGCCACGCGACCTACGACGCTGCCGGAACGATGATCGGCATGACCGGCGTCGTGCAGGACATCACCGATCGCAAGAGAGCGGAAGAGCAGCAAAATCTGCTCATCCGCGAGCTTCACCATCGGGTCAAGAACACCCTCGCCACGGTCCAGGCGATCGTCGGATCGACTGCGCGCACGGCATCCAGTATCGACGAATTCTACCAGGGCTTCGTCGGTCGCATCGTTTCGCTCGCGCGCACGCACAATCTCCTGACCGACGACCTTTGGCAAAAGGCATCCCTGGACGAGTTGATCGAGAACGAGCTCGGTCCTTATGACGACGACAACCGCAACCGGATCGTGATCGACGGACCGATGGTCGAATTGCCGTCGGAAGCGGCGGTGCCGATCGGTATGGCCATTCATGAGTTGACCACGAACGCTGCCAAGCATGGAGCGCTCTCGACCTTTGGCGGTCAGGTGGAGGTGCGGTGGCGCCTCGATGGTGATGGAGAGAAGCCTGTCCTTCACTTCGAATGGACGGAGAAAGGCGGCCCCCGCGTTGCCCAGCCGACCCGACAAGGTTTCGGATCACGCCTTCTGCAACGTGTTCTGACGACTCAACTGCAAGCGGACGTGCATATGGACTTCGCGGAGGACGGACTGCGCTTTAAGATGGTGCTGCCCGTCCCTGGGGAACCGCCCCTCTTCAATCCGGATACTTAGATGCTTCTCAGTTCTGCGCGCTCTCAACTGGTCGTCGTCGACGTTCAGGAGCGTCTCATGCCGGCCGTCACGGAGGCCGAAAGAGCCATCCGCAACATCGGCATACTCGTGCAGGCGGCCGATCGTCTGGGCGTCCCGATGACGGTGACGGAG
>NZ_JBFUKD010000844.1:0-1383 GCF_056401005.1 Microvirga sp. P4_G7
TGCCCATGTCGAAGATCGACCGACGGGTTTCTCCGCCATATCGCTCGCCTACAACGCGCGCTCGAAAGCGGAAGCGGACGAAGTCTTCGCCCTCGCGCTTGCGGCCGGCGCACGACCGCTGAAGCCGCTGCAGGATGTTTTCTGGGGTGGCTATTCCGGATATTTCGCGGATCCGGACGGACACCTCTGGGAGGTGGCTTGGAATCCGTCGTTCCCGCTCGATGAAAAGGGTCACATGTCTTTGCCGGATCATCAGCCGTGAGTGCGCCCATCGATCTCCCGARATGGGCCGATACCGTTCTCGTGCCCGCCGTCTCCGTGGTCGCAGCCTTTTTTGTCGCCGGTCTCGTGGTCGTCGGCATCGGCGAGAATCCGCTCACCGCCACGCGGCTCCTGATTCAAGGAAGTCTCGGGTCCGGCGAGGGATTGGGGTTCACGCTGTTCTATACCACGAACTTCATCTTCACAGGCCTCGCCGTCGCGGTCGCCTACCATGCCGGGCTGTTCAACATCGGCGCTGAAGGACAGGCGACTCTGGGCGGGCTCGGCGCCGCGCTCGTTGTCTTGAACTTGAGTTTTCTGCCGGGCTTCCTTCTCATTCCACTCGGCATTCTCGGCGCCGCCGCCTTCGGGGCGCTGTGGGGCGCCATCCCCGGCTATCTGCAGGCCAAGCGCGGCAGCCATATCGTCATCACGACGATCATGTTCAACTGGCTGGCGAGCGTCCTGATCGTGTATCTGCTCGTCAATGTCCTGCGCGAGCCGCAGAACATGAATCCGGAAACGCGCTCGTTTCCGCCGCAATCGCAGATCCCGTTCATGCATGACGTTCTCGCCGTGTTCGGCATCGAGGTTGCGCCCTCGCAGCTCAACCTCACGCTCTTGCTCGCCTTGGCGGCGGCCTATGCCGTCTGGCTGCTGATCTATCGGTCCCGTCTCGGCTACGCGATCCGAACCGTCGGACTAAATCCGACGGCGGCCGTGTATGCAGGGATCTCGCCTGCACGCGTCACCATCATCGCCATGATCATCTCGGGGGCGCTTGCGGGCGGTCTCGCGGTGAACGAGCTGATGGGATACCAGCACCGGCTGCTGCTCGAGTTCACATCGGGGTACGGCTTCGTCGGCATCGCCGTCGCGTTGATGGGGCGAGCCCATCCCGCCGGCATCATTCTCGCCTCGCTCCTGTTCGGCATTCTCTATCAGGGCGGCGCGGAACTCGCGTTCGAACAGCCCGCGATCACGCGTGACATGGTGGTCGTGATCGGCGGCATCATCATCCTCTTCGCCGGCGCGCTCGAGGGACTCTTCCGCCGCTTTGTCGCCCGAGCGTTGACGCCCCTGCGGCCGGTGAGGGCGTAGCATCATGGATCTCGGTAGCTT
>NZ_JBFUKD010000845.1:0-1380 GCF_056401005.1 Microvirga sp. P4_G7
TGAACCCGACGCCGAACTTGATGAAAGCGATCAGGACAGCAAGACCGCCGATGATGAGAACGATCGGCTTCCAATCGAGACTGTCACGCCGCGGCAGGCCGCCGTTGAGCGCAATGACGCCGTTGGCGACGCCGAGGACGGCAAGGCCGATCGCGACGACGATCGGCATCGCTTTTGGGCCGAGCCCATAAACCGAGGAGAGCTCCAATCCACTCAAGTCCCGCCAGATCAGACCGGCGAGGAGGAGCAATCCTAGAGCGATGACCAATCCGGCCGCGTCGACGCGCCGGGGAATGCGTTTGTCCATGACGTCTTCCTAAACCGCGTCTTCGCAGAGCGCGTCGTCCTAACCTTGCGTCGTTTAGACCGGATGACTTTGCAGAAGAGTGACTTTGCAGAAGAGCCACTTTGCAGAAGAGTCATGGGCCTAAAAAGAAGCGCCGCAGACGCGGCGCTTCAATCACGTCTTTATTCGAGCCGTCGTATCAGGACTTCACCAATCCGACCGAGGTCAAGATTTCTTTCGTCCGGATTTGATCTTCGGCGAGGAACTTGGCGAACGCGTCACCCGAAAGATACGCGTCGTCCCAGCCCTTCTGCTTCAGGATCTCGTTCCATTCCTTCGACTTGGCGAGCTTGTCGACGGTCTCGGTCAGAGTCTTCTTCTGCTCCGGCGAGAGGCCCGGAGGACCGACGACGGCGCGCCAGTTGGCGATTTCGAGATCCACGCCCTGATCCTTCAAGGACGGCATTTCCTTCGTGCCCTTGCCGGCTGGAGTGGTCAATCCGATGAGGCGGAGCTTGCCGGCCTTGATCTGGCTTTCGAACTCGCCGTAGCCGGAGATGCCGGCCGTCACCTTGCCGCCCAGGATCGCGGCAAGGGATTCACCGCCGCCCGAGAACGGGATGTAGTTGATCTTGGTCGGATCGGCGCCGACAGCCTTGGCGAACAAGGCAACGGCGATATGGTCGACGCCACCGGCCGAGCCGCCGGCCCAGGTCACCTTCGCAGGGTCGGCCTTGACCGCTGCAGCGAGATCCTTGGCGTTCTTGATCGGCGAATCCGTTGGCACGACGATCGCCTCGTACTCGCCTGTAAGGCGGGCGATCGGAGTGGTCTGGTCGAGGCCGACCGGCGACTTGTTGGTCAACAGCGCGCCAACCATGACGTAGCCCATCACCATGAGCTGGCTGCCGTCGCCCTTTGCGCCATTGGCGAACTGAGCGATGCCGATCGAGCCGCCGGCGCCGGGCACGTTCGTAACCTGGACGTTCTTGGCGATGCCCGACTGCGTGAGCGCCTGCTGCATCGAGCGGGCCGTCTGGTCCCAGCCGCCGCCGGGCGCTGCCGGAGCCATGATCTTGATTTCGGATTGGGCC
>NZ_JBFUKD010000846.1:0-1379 GCF_056401005.1 Microvirga sp. P4_G7
CGTAGTTCTGATCGATGCTCTCGATCACGCTCTGCAGAGACAGAATCATGAATGGGAGCACGACGGCGACGATGCCGACGATGACGGCGACCGGTGTATAGAGCATTTCAAGGGGTTGATCGATCCATCCCAGACCAAGCAAGGCTTGGTTGAGAAAGCCCTGGTTGCCCATGACGGCCATCCACCCCGCGGCTCGCACCATGTTGCCGACAAAGAGCGGAAACACGACCATGATCACAAGCAAGCTTTTCCAACGTTGCCCTGCACGGGCAACGAAGTATGCGACGGGAAACGCCAACACGGCCGTTATGAAAGTCGAGAGTGCTGCAATTTCGACCGTTCGGAGGAGGACGCTGCGATAGAAGGGATTGCCGAAGATGTTGGCATAATTCTCAATCGTGAAGGTCGCGACCATCAAGTCGTAGCGATCGTATCGATTGAAGCTATAGCGGAAGAGCAGCAGCAAAGGGAGAAGGAGCACGCCGACGACAACAAGCGTCGCTGGCAATGCTAGACTTGCACCTTTGCTCCGCCCAGCATGCGGGACAGTGGCAGCGGCCGCTTCCGCGGTCGCCGCTATGGTCGAGGCTCCGTTCAAGCCAGGAACTCCCGATCCCACCATTGACGAAGGTTCTGATACTCCTTGGCGAGATAGGCGAAATCCGGATTCTTGAGCTTCGCGGTTTCCTCAGCCGAGAAACTCACCTTCTTCGCGAGATCGGGGGGCACTTGAGCATTCGTCACCGTCGGCGAGTATCCCATGGTCTGCGCGAACGCCACTTGGCCTTGCGGATCGAGCATGGCGTTCAGGAAAGCAAGACCCGCCTCTTTGTTGGGCGCATTCTTGGCAATGCAGGCTTCATAGGTGACTGGAATCAAGCCCTCGGACGGCACGACATTGGTGACGGGAAGACCGGCATTCTGCCATTGGACCGCCCGCCCGCGCCAAAGCGCGGTGGCCCAAATCTCGCCCGATTGCAAAGCCTGTCCGACCGCCTCGTTCGTCGGATAGACCCGCACACCGAGCTTCTTCCATTCGAGCAAGCGCTTCTTGGCCGGCTCGAAATCGGACAGAGAATGACCATCCGCCAAGGCAGCGATCGCGTACATCCAATTGAAGCTGAGATCGACGATGCCGACTTTGCCGCGATATTTTTCGTCCCACAGGTCGGCGTAGCTCTTCGGCTGCGCATGCGCTGGATTGTAGATCAACACCATGCCGCTGAAGAGCTGCGAAACCGAATTAGGACGTCGCAGCGMCGGAAGGACATTCTTGATGTTGGGTACGTTGCTCTCATCGAGTGGCTCGAGCGCCCCGGATAGAGCCACGTCGTACACGTCGGAATCCGGCAGACAAGCCACGTCGATCGTGCCAGCTG
>NZ_JBFUKD010000847.1:0-1377 GCF_056401005.1 Microvirga sp. P4_G7
GGGCGCCATGGGGACCCCAGCTTCGCGCGCCGACGGGCGGGTATTTCATGAAGCCGGCGAACCGACGGGCATCGTCCAGAGTGTTGATCATGGGCGCGATGATCGCGGAGGCGCCGGCGTCGAGAAAGCGGGACGCCGTCGCGAAATCGCCCACCGGGATCCGCAGGATGGCGGGTTTGCCTGCGGCGGCGATCGCCGGGATCGCCTGAACGGCGGCGGCAAAATCGATGATTCCGTGCTGAAGATCCAGAACGATGGCGTCGAACGCCTCCCTCGCCAGAACACCCGCGATGCGCGGGTCTGGAAGACCGCACCAGGCCGCGAAAGCCGCGCCGCCGGAGCGTTCGGACAGGGAGGCGATCATGATTTAGCGCCCCGCCTTGATCTCTTCGACCGCGCGGGACATGAGTTCATCGAGCTTGAGCACGAGCTGACCCTGATCGCTGGATTTTCCGCCCGCCTCGAGGTCGGCTTTGACCTTGCGCAGGACGTCCGCGTCACCGGCTTCCTCGAAATCGGCGAGAACGACGGACTTGGCGTAGGCGTCGGCCTCGGCGCCCGTCTTCCCGAGCTGTTCGGCGACCCAGAGGCCCAAGAGCTTGTTGCGTCTGGCGGTGGCCTTGAAGCGCAATTCCTCGTCGAGGGCGTATTTCTTCTCGAAGGCATCTTTGCGCTTATCGAACTCGGTCATCAAAGTCTCCCTACTGGTCAAGCTTTCCGCGATATAAAGGCGCGGTCGCCCACTTGCCAGGGTCATAGGCTTGAAAAGCGCCAGGAAAACGATGATTTGAGGCCAATAGAAACGCCCGCGTTGTGCTTGCCCGAGGGATCGGATAGGTTGCGCCCAAGCCGAGGGGCGGTCCGCCGCGACCCCCGTGCCAGCCGCGGATCTTCATCTATCAAGGAGCCTCGGCATGGATTTCCTCAAACCACGGTACACGCCTATGAATCGCCGCCGTCGCATTTACGAAGGCAAGGCGAAGGTCCTCTATGAGGGACCGGAGCCGGGAACACTCGTCCAACACTTCAAGGATGACGCGACCGCCTTCAATGCCAAGAAACACGAAGTGATCGACGGCAAGGGCGTGCTCAACAACCGGATCTCGGAATTCGTCTTCCAGAACCTGAACGACATCGGCGTCCCGACCCATTTCATCCGCCGCCTCAACATGCGCGAGCAGTTGATTCGGGAAGTCGAGATCATTCCGCTCGAAGTCGTCGTGCGCAATGTCGCCGCCGGCTCGCTCTCGACCCGCCTCGGCATCGAGGAAGGCACGCAGCTTCCGCGCTCGATCATCGAATTCTACTACAAGAACGACGCTCTCAACGACCCCATGGTGTCGGAAGAGCACATCACCGCCTTCGGCTGGGCGACCC
>NZ_JBFUKD010000848.1:0-1376 GCF_056401005.1 Microvirga sp. P4_G7
GCGCACACTGGTCGAGGCGACCCTGGGACTAGGTTTGGCGTTTGCGGTCGGCGTTCCCATCGGCATTGCGATGGCCCGCTATAAATATGCCAATGCAGTTGCCGAACCCTTCATCATGAGTCTTTACAGCCTTCCCCGCGTCGCGCTCGCGCCGCTCTTCATCATCTGGTTCGGCATTGATCTCTTCTCGAAGGTGATGATGGCGTTTTCGACCGTATTGTTCATTTTCATGCTCAACGTGCATGAGGGCCTGAAGACGATCGATCGCGATCTCGTCGATCTCTTCCGTACGATGCGTGCATCGCGCACGTATCTCACGCGCAAAGTCTTGTTGCCGTGGATCGTGCCATGGATCATCGCTTCGCTGCGCATCGGTGTCGGTCTAGCGCTGATCGGCGCTGTCGTCGGCGAATTGCTGGGCGCGAGCGCCGGGCTCGGCTGGTACATCGAGAAATCCGCAGGCCGCCTCGACACCACCGGCGTTTTCGCCGGGTTGGTGATGCTGACGTTCCTCGCCATGATCGGAAATCTGCTGGTCGCACGGCTCGAAGCGCGCTTTTCAGGATGGCGGCCATCATGACGAAACCATTCAATCATCTGGCAACCGATGCTCATCCCGTCGATCCGCGAGACTTTGAGAAGATTTCGTTTCGCGATCTCCATGTGAGTTTCCCGTCGCCTGGGGGCGAACAGGTTCATGTCCTTCAGGACGTCAGCTTCGATGTCCCGTCCGGACAATTCGTTTCGATAGTCGGACCGAGCGGCTGCGGCAAGTCCACCCTGTTGCGCGTGATCTCGGGCCTTCTCGAGCCCGCGTCGGGAGCGACCCTGATCGACGGGTCCGCCGTCAAACAGACCACCGACCGTGTCGGTTTCATGTTTCAGCGGGACACCCTTCTTCCTTGGGCCAGCGTCGAGGAAAACATTCGCGTCGGCGCGGAGCTCGCGAGCTTGTCGCCTGATCGGATCGCGCGTCGGGTGGCGGAACTTGTCGCGTTCCTTCGGCTCACCGGGTTTGAGAAACATCGACCGCATCAGCTATCGGGCGGCATGCGTCAGCGCGTCGCCTTGGGGCGGCTTCTTGCCTACGATCCCGAGATCTTTCTTATGGACGAGCCGTTCGGCGCRCTCGACTCGCAGACCAAAGGAGTCATGGGGCGCGAATTGCTGCGGATTTGGACGGAACATCGTCGGTCCGTTCTCTTCGTCACGCACGACATCGAGGAGGCGGTCACTCTATCGGATCGCGTTATCGTCCTCTCGACCCGTCCCGGCCGGATCAAACTCGATATCACCATCGACCTCGCCCGCCCCCGCGACCCGAAATCCTTGCGGAAGGATCCACGATTTATCGAGCTGGTCGACCGGGTTTGGAG
>NZ_JBFUKD010000849.1:0-1376 GCF_056401005.1 Microvirga sp. P4_G7
TTGCCGACGACATCTCGTCCCGCGCCGCATTGATGCGCGAGCAGATCGCCGATGCGGGCGCGAATGTGGGCGAGGAGCTGGCTTCTCGTGGCAACACACTGCGCGAGCAGATCGCGACCACCGCGACGTCGGTGCTCGACGAGTTCACCGCGCGTGGCACCACCCTTCAGGAAAAGCTCTCATCCACCGCCCGCGAAGTCGTCGACGAAATCGTGGTCCGTGGCGGCGAAGTGCGCAGCCAGCTTCAGGACGCAGTGCGCATGGCGGACGAGTCGATCGGCGGTCGTGTCGAAGACCTCGCCAACAGGCTGGAAAGCGCAAGCCAGCGCGTGAGCGAGACTGTCACCGTCCAGGGCCAGGCGCTCGAAAGCAGCCTGACGGAAATGGGCAGCCGCGTTACGGCCATCGTCGGCACGCAGGTGGACCAGTTCCATACCGTGTTCGACGCCAAGGGCCGCGAGTTCGCCGATGCGCTGTCGCAGCAATCGAACGATGCCCACAACCGTCTCGCCTCCACCGGCAAGGACATCGTGCTGGCGATCGCAAGCCAGGGATCGCGCGTCAACGAGGCGCTCGGCCGTACGGTCGATACCCTTACCGAAACCGTCACGCAGCGTAGCCAGGAAATCGAAGAGAACCTCGGCTCGCGTCTCGCTGCTTTCGAGGACATCGTCAGCCGCAGTTCGACGGCCGCTGAGCGCATGTCGAACGAGATCGGCAGCCTGACCGATACGGTCAATGGCCGCCTGGAAGAGATGGACCGCCTCATCACAGTTCAGGGCCGCACCGTCGCCGAAACGATCGGCGAACGCACCCGCGAGGCGACTACCGCCATCGAGGCCCAGTTGACCGCATTCGAAGAGCATGCGGGCCGGCGCACGACGGAAATCACGTCGAGCTTCGACAGCATCGTCGAACGCGTCGATCATGCGCTCAGCTCTCGTTCGACGGCCCTCAACGAAGCGTTGGTGGTCCGCACGGGCGAGCTGGCTCGCGTCATGGCGGAAGGCGGCCGCGACGTTGCCAACGCCCTGCAAGTGCGCGTCGACGAAATCAGCCAAGCCGTCTTGGCAAAGAGCACGTCGATCGCCGACACGCTCGCAGCGAAGGCCGAACAGATCCGCGAAGTGCTCGGCTCTCAGGCGGACGAGATCAACCTGGTTCTCGGCAGCCGCGCCGATGCGATCAGCCAATCGCTCGGTGGTCGTGCCGACGAGATCGTCGCCGCTCTCGACGAGCGCGTGGCGACGTTCGAAGACCGTGTCGTCAATCGCCTCGAGCGGGTATCGGCGAACCTCGACGAGAAGAGCAATGCCGTCACCGGTTCTCTCGGCAACCGCATTGCCGAGATCGCGCAGATCTTCGAGAGCCAAGGT
>NZ_JBFUKD010000850.1:0-1376 GCF_056401005.1 Microvirga sp. P4_G7
GCCGTCCTCCCCGGTATAGCCCGAGCGGGAAATGTGAGCCGGAATGCCGTCGATCTTAACGTCCGCCGACATCATGAAAGGCAGATCGGCCGATCCGGGAGCCTTGCGGGCCATCACCGCTGCGGCGGAGGGCCCCTGCAACGCGATCAACGCGAGGTCTTCCTTACGGTTGAGAGAGATGCCCGCAGGCAGACGAGCCTGGATATGGGCGTAATCGGCGTCTTTCATGGAGGCGTTCACGACGAGATAGAGCCAGCCCTCGTGGCCGGGCGCTCCCACGCGGGTGACCATCAGGTCGTCGAGAATGCCACCGTCGTCGGAGAGAAGCTGGGAGTAACGCTGCTGGTTCGGCTTCAGGCTCAAGACGTCGGCCGGGATCAGGGCCTCGAGGGCTTTGGCCACGCTCTCATGGCTCTTGTCGTCGGCAACGAGGAACGCCTGGCCCATATGGGAGACGTCGAACAGGCCCGCATGCTCGCGGGTCCAGTTGTGTTCGGTCAGGATCCCGGAGGGATATTGCACGGGCATGTCGTACCCCGCGAAGGGCACCATGCGGGCGCCTAAGCCGACATGTTCAGCATGAAGCGGAGTAACGAGAAGCGGCTCGTCGGAATGGACTGGCTCGGCCATCGGGTATCCTTAAAAGGCGCGCGTTTGATCAGGCCTTGCGGCCCGTTTGCGCCCCCTCTGTCCCGAGACCTGAGAGATTTCCCTGTCGCCTTGCGGCAAAGGTTACGCCCGTCGGTGGGCAGCATCTTGCGATACTGCCGCTTTCCAGAGTGCCAGCTCCCACGCGGTCCTTTGGCCTGAGCGTTTCCGGGGCGGTTGCGCCTTCGGCGCCGAACCCTTTCGGGTGCGGTCTCTTCCGCGGGGATCATTGGCTCTAAAACCTCTGGCGAGGAATCGCGTCCCTGTCAACAATACAGGAAGATGCCGCAGCCGCTCGCAGCCTTTAATTGACGCCGTGACCGTTAGGCCTCATTTTAAGTGCATCTTTTCACAGAAGGGGAGAAGCGCGGCCTGATCCGGTCAGCAGCTCCTGACATCGTTGCTCGAACTGGCTATCGCTTTCTTCCTCGTCGCCCTCAACGGCGTCTTCGCTCTTTCCGAACTTGCGCTCGTCTCTTCCCGTCGCCAACGGCTCAAGGCCATGGCGGAGCAAGGGCGTTCCGGGGCTCACGCCGCCCTCGCTCTCCTCGAGGATTCCGGTCGTTTTCTCTCGACGGTCCAGATCGGGATCACGCTTGTCGGCATCCTCGCCGGTGCGTTCTCCGGTGCGGCTCTCGGCAACAAACTCACGCAGATCCTGATCGACCAGGGCGTGCCACGCGGCGGCGCCGAGCCTCTGGGCTATGGCCTCGTCATCAGCATGATCA
>NZ_JBFUKD010000851.1:0-1373 GCF_056401005.1 Microvirga sp. P4_G7
CCATTACATGCGCCAGAGCAAGGACGAAGAGCTGGTGGCGGCGCTGGAGGATCTGCTGCCCGAGATCGGCGCCGAGCGCGGCCTCGGCGACGCGTTCGAGCCTGCGCTCCGCGAGAAGCTGATAGCTGCTATGCCGGGATTGAAGGAGCGCGCCAAGACACTCATCGAATTGCTCGACAGCGCCTATTACCTCTACGCCCAGCGACCTCTGCATCTCGATGAGAAAGCCGCGGGCCTGATTGCCGAAGGGCGGCCCAAACTCGCCGGCCTCGGTAAAAAGCTCGCAGCGCTCAACGAGTGGTCGGCACAAGGCGTCGAGGCCGTCGTGCGCGCGCATGCCGAGACGATCGGCGCGAAGCTCGGGCAGGTCGCCCAGCCTCTGCGCGCGGCCCTGACGGGCCGGGCGACGTCGCCGGGACTGTTCGACGTCATGAGCGTTCTGGGACGCGATGAAACGCTGGAACGTCTCAACGACCAAGTGACGAATGCGCCCGCTGCATAGCGGGCCCATCTGGCCATTAGACGAGCTTGCCCCATCCCCAAGGATAAGCTACCGAACCCCATCTCCCACCCGACCGGCATGCCACAGGTCGACAGCCCGGCAGAGAACGAAACTGCTTCTCCTGCGTCCCGGCTGCTCTAGGTTATGCACGGCCTCCTGTTGAAAGGGCGAAGACGCATGAGTGCCACCTCCAGCACGCTTACTGTCGGCGACAAGTCGGTCGAACTCGCGATCAAAGAGGGCACCATCGGCCCGTCCGTGATCGATATCTCGAAGCTGTACGGCCAGACCGAGATGTTCACCTACGATCCCGGGTTCACCTCCACGGCGAGCTGCGAGTCGAAGATCACCTATATCGACGGTGACGCCGGCGTCCTCCTGTATCGCGGATATCCGATCGAGCAGCTCGCCGAGCACGGCGACTTCCTCGAGACCTGCTATCTGCTGCTGTACGGCGAATTGCCGACCGCCGCGCAGAAGGCTGATTTCGACTACCGGGTCACGCGCCACACGATGGTGCACGACCAGATGAACCGCTTCTTCCAAGGCTTCCGCCGCGACGCCCACCCGATGGCCGTGATGGTCGCCAGCGTCGGCGCGCTCTCCGCCTTCTACCACGACTCGACCGACATCTCGGATCCGCAGCAGCGCATGATCGCTTCCATGCGCATGATCGCGAAGATGCCGACGCTGGCGACCATCACGGCCATCGGGTGGGCGTCGCGGCGGAAGCCTTGGAAGAAGCGGTTCATCTGGTCGTGCACCATCGTGTGGCGCGTGACCCGGTAGTCGAAATCAGCCTTCTGCGCGGCGGTCGGCAATTCGCCGTACAGCAGCAGATAGCAGGTCTCGAGGAAGTCGCCGTGCTCGG
>NZ_JBFUKD010000852.1:0-1363 GCF_056401005.1 Microvirga sp. P4_G7
GAGACCTTCTATGCGGTCCACAAGGAACGGCCCTTCTTCGGCGAACTGGTCGATTTCATGGTCTCCGGCCCGGTCGTCGTGCAGGTTCTCGAAGGCGAGAACGGCGTCGCCCGCTACCGCGAGGTAATGGGTGCGACGAACCCGGAAAGCGCTGCCGAGGGCACCATCCGCAAGGCGCATGCCAAGTCGATCGGCGAGAACTCGGTCCATGGTTCGGACAGCCTCGAGAACGCCAAGACCGAAATCAGCCAGTTCTTCTCGGGTAACGAGATCGTCGGCTGAGGTCCTGTCCGATCCAGGATCCTTCCTCGTAATCGTCGCCAGGCGATTTCGCGAATGAGGGCAGAGACAAGAGGCCGCCTTCGGGCGGCCTTTCCATTTTTTGACCGCTCACGCATGATGCCGCCATGAATCAAGCCCCCCGTATCGAGCGCCGTCCGTCCGTCTGCCCGCACGATTGTCCGTCGGCGTGTTCACTCGACGTGGAGGTCATCGACGGTCGCACGGTCGGCCGCGTCCACGGGGCGCACGGCAATCGCTACACCGCAGGGGTCATCTGCGCGAAGGTGGCGCGCTACGCGGAACGCATTCATCATCCCGAACGGCTGCTGCATCCGCTGAAGCGAACGGGCCCGAAAGGTTCGGGCCAATTCGAGCGTATCGGATGGGATGAAGCGCTCGATCTCGTCGCCAGGAAGTTCCTCGAAGCGGAACGTGACTTCGGCACAGAGGCGGTGTGGCCGTATTACTATGCCGGCACCATGGGCTTCGTGATGCGGGACGGTATCAACCGCTTGCGCAACGTCAAAAAGTATTCCGGCCAGTATTCGACCATCTGCACGACCATGGCCTGGACCGGATACATCGCGGGTACGGGAAAGCTCGCTGGCCCTGACMCGCGTGAAATGGCGGTATCGGATTGCATCGTGATCTGGGGGACGAACCCGGTTCACACGCAGGTCAACGTCATGACGCACGCGGCTCGCGCACGGAAGGAACGCGGCGCGAAGATCGTGGCCATCGATATCTATCAGAACGCGACGATGAAGCAGGCCGACATGGCGTTGCTCGTCAAGCCCGGCACCGACGGCGCGCTCGCCTGCGCGGTGATGCACGTCCTGTTTCGCGACGGCTACGCGGACTGGGATTATCTCGAACGCTACACGGATCACCCGCACGAACTCGAGGCGCACTTGCGCACGCGCGATCCCGCGTGGGCATCGGCGATCACCGGTCTCGGCGTCGATGAGATCGAAGCGTTCGCGAAGCTCGTCGGTGAAACGAAGCGCACGTTTTTCCGCCTCGGGTACGGTTTCGGCCGGCAGCGCAACGGTGCGATCAACATGCACGCCGCGTCCTGCAT
>NZ_JBFUKD010000853.1:0-1361 GCF_056401005.1 Microvirga sp. P4_G7
GCCTAAAGGAATGAGATAGGATTTCACAAAGGCCGGGTCAAACCGAGAAAGCATCGCCTCCGAGTAGGAATGGAGGTGGTAGGATTATTGTTCCACATCGAGCGGGGTCGCGCCGCTGGCCTGGCCATCGCCGCCGATGGTGATTTTCTCGATGCGGGCTTCGGCCTTTTTCAGCAGTGTTTCGCAATGCTTCTTGAGAATCTCGCCGCGCTCGTAGATCGCGATCGAGTCTTCCAGCGGCACGTCGCCGCGTTCGAGGCGGCGCACGATCTCTTCAAGCTCGGCCAGAGCCTTTTCAAAGGGGAGGGCGTCGAGGGAGGGAGTATCGGTCATTCACATTCGCCACGGTTGGAGGCCTCCGGCGGGCCRGTGCAGGCTCCTGATAACCGATTCCGAAAGGGTTGAGAACTCGCGCGCGGGGAGGGCCCCGTGACCTAGGGCGGCTCCGGGCGGCGGAGAGCCCGAAGATGCGGCGATTTTGTTGGTCACATATGAAAAACCACTATTTATGTGCCGCAAATGATAGGTTATCATGTTTCGAATGCGGAAAAGCACGATGACGGGGAAATCGCCGAGTCTGACCGACAAGTTCGTGGCGTGCCGCGTACGCCTCCGACGTCTGCAAATGGGCCTCAGCCAAGAKGAACTCGCCCACGCCTTGGGCATCACGTTYCAGCAGGTTCAGAAATACGAGAAGGGCACCAACCGCATTAGCGCCGGGCGTCTATATGACATCGCGCAATTGCTCGATGTTCCGCTGCAGTATTTCTACGAAGACGGTTCGGGCGAGGGCGAATCCGCCATGAGCGAAGAGGCGCGGCGGGCCAACGAGATCATGACGGCGCCGTGGGCCGTGAACCTCGTCAAGGTGCTCAAGAAGTTCGACAACCCGGACATCTGGAAAGCGCTGACACACCTCGCGGTCGTCATCTTTCGAGAACTCGACAAAGCGCAGAGCGATCCTCACGTTCGGCAACGGATTGAAAAGGAGTTGTTCGGACAAGAAATGCTCGAACACGCGTTGTTCGTTGAGGACTCGTTCGAACAGGACTCGCTCGAAAAAGACTCGTTTAAAAAGTCATCGGCATTCGTTGCGCGTGAAGGAATGCTCAAACGTCGATCAGGCTGAGATAGATGGCTTTCGCCACGGCGTGAGTTTTGTTGCTTGCGTCGAGTTTGCGCATGGCATTCCGGATATGCGTCTCAACCGTCTCATCCGAAATTTTGAGAATCTCCGCCGTATCGGAAACGGTCTTTCCCCGCGCGGCCCAAGCGAGCATATCTCGCTCGCGATCGGTGAGCAAAACGCTACGCAACTCGCTATTCCCACGGATTATCGAAACGCCCTCTCTATGCTCAAG
>NZ_JBFUKD010000854.1:0-1360 GCF_056401005.1 Microvirga sp. P4_G7
GGCCAGCCCCGAGCCAGGCACACAGCCTGGGCCTCTCGCCGAACGGGTTTTGCGTAAAACCCACCCGCGAGACCGTACCCGACCCCACAACCGCAACGCCTCGCGAGCGCGCCCCTCATTGGGTCGGACGGGAGAGGTTATAGCTCAGGTTGCGGAGGGAGTCAAGAACAAAGAGGGAACAAAGATGATCATGGTTCGGCACGCGGACTCGCCCCGAAAACGGCATAACGTCCATTTTGGACGTTGACATGTCGAATATGGACATTTAAACGTCCAGAATGGACATCAAAGGACTCGCTATGAAAAAGTATGCATTCTGGAACAATAAGGGTGGCACAGGAAAAACGAGCCTCTCCTTTCAAGCAATCTGTCGCTATGCCGAGATCCATCCGGGAGAACGAATCCTCGTTATTGATGCTTGCCCCCAAGCGAACCTTTCGGAACTATTTCTCGGCGGACTGACTGGCTCGGGGAGCCAACGCCTTTTACAGCAGCAAGGACTAGTTCCGCGCCGCAGCCTCGGTGGATATTTTCAAGTTCGGCTGCCCTCCCCCTACAATGTGCCTGCATTCCGCCCTCATGATTTTATTAGCAATCCATCGACACTGAATACGGCGATACCAGAAAATATACGGTTAGTTTGCGGCGATCCGCTTCTAGAACTACAGTCGAACGCGATTAATACGTTGTCAAATACGCAGATTCCAGGAACTGATACTTGGATTGCCGTTGTAGATTGGATAAGAGATTTTATGCAACCTATCGAAGACGAGTTCGATACGGTATTTATCGATTGCAATCCAAGCTTTTCAATCTACACCCAAATCGCACTTGCTTCTGTTGATCGGCTCGTTTTTCCTGTCATGGCTGATGATTCTTCACGACGCGCCGTTCAAAACGCCTTATCTCTGCTTTATGGATTGAGTCTTCCATCACCGATTTACATGACGTACGCCTTCAATACAAAGCTTGAACGCGCTGGAAGGCCTCTCCCGAAAGTTCACCTGATCGCCAAAAATCGAATTACACAATATATGGGCCCAGCATCCGCATATGCTGCAGTTCTTGCAGCTATAGATGCCGATATTAGAGCATTGCTAGCATCGGACCCACACCTTTTTACTTTTGATGCCATTGAAAATGGAACAGTAAACATTCGTGACTTCCAAACGACCGGTGTTGTTGCATTCGCAAAAGGACTGCCGTTTTCTCATCTTCGAGCCGGCAAGCAGACTATTTCCGGACATCGCGTTCAGGTTAAGGAGGATTATAGAATTCAGGTAATAGATTCACTGAATGATTTAGTAGTTAAACTGTGATGTTGGCACTTAAACTTAAGAAATCAGTATCTTTCTATAAT
>NZ_JBFUKD010000855.1:0-1356 GCF_056401005.1 Microvirga sp. P4_G7
TACCCGCGATCTGCGCTTGATGGGTGGATATCACCCGGGCAACGATGCCGAACTCGATCAGGCAGTCGTGGTCGTTCCCCGCATCTACGAAGCCTTGCGGCAGGATCCATCGTTGCCGCCATCCATCGATGCGTTCGCAGACCTGGCGCAGGCCTTGCGGTCGTGAGGACAGCCGTTCGCTCTCCGAGTCCAGCCTCGCACAAGCAATCACCCGTCTATTCTAGCAACGACATGATCAATTTTGGAGCCCCAGCATGAGTCTCTACGGCGTTCTTCGCACCGGCGTTTCCGGCATGAATGCGCAATCCAACAAGCTGGGGACGGTGGCTGAGAACATTCAGAACGCCAGCACCTCCGGCTACAAGCGCGCATCGACGGAATTTTCGTCACTGATCCTGTCCTCTGGCAAGGGCGCCTACAATTCCGGCGCTGTGACGACGACCGTTCGGTATTCGATCGGCGATCAAGGACCGATTTCATACACGACGTCGGGAAGCGATCTGGCGATTTCGGGTAACGGCTTCTTCGTCGTATCCGACACCAACGGAACGCCGTACCTGACGCGCGCCGGCAACTTCGTCGTCGATGGTCCGACAGGCAATCTCATCAACGCGGCCGGCTTCCAGCTGATGGGATACAATCTCGCCAACGGCGATCCAAACGTGGCGCTCAATAGTCTGTCGGGTCTCGTTCCCGTGAACGTGTCGTCGATGGCGATGCAGGCACGGCCGACGACCGGCGGTACCTTCACCGGCAATCTCCCGTTCGACGCGACAGCGGTACCGGCTGTCGACCGTCCTCCGTCGGGCTCGATCTACACGAAAAAATCTTCGCTCGTGACCTACGACAACGTGGGCAACGAAGTGAAGCTTGACATCTACATGACGAAATCGTCGGCCACCACGTGGGAAGTGTCGATCTACAACTCCGCCATCCCGGGAAATTTCCCGGCGACGCCGTTGACCCCCGCGACCACACTGACCTTCGACGGCATGGGTCAGTTGACCGGAACCAGCGCGGCCAACTTCACGATTCCCAACGGCCAGGCGTTTACGCTCGACATGACTGGCATGACGCAGCTCGCCGGTGAATACCAGGTCACCGGCACTGCGAACGGCAATGCTCCGACCGCGGTCAAGGGTGCGGAGTTTGGCTCCGACGGCACGGTTTACGCCGTGTACGAGGATGGCACGCGCATTGCCGCCTACAAAGTGCCGCTCGCCAACGTCCCGAGCCCTGACAACCTCACCCCGCGCGCCGGAAACGTCTATGAGGCGAGCATCGAATCGGGCGGCATCCAGGTGGGTTTTGCCGAGCAGAACGGTCTCGGCTCTTTCTCTGTCGGTGCGCTGGAAC
>NZ_JBFUKD010000856.1:0-1351 GCF_056401005.1 Microvirga sp. P4_G7
GGGCTTCTCTGGATGTTTGCGGTCGTCTGGGCGACGGACATCGTCGCCTATTTCACCGGCCGTTCGTTGGGCGGACCGAAATTGTGGCCCCGCGTAAGCCCGAAGAAGACGTGGTCCGGCTTCCTTGGCGGACTTCTCGCGGCTGCACTGGCGGGATTCCTGGTCGCCTGGAGCGTCCAGAAGCTCGGCCTCATGCCTCCTTTCAGCCTTAGAAACGTGGTGATGCTGTCGCTGATCGCCTCAGTCGCCAGTCAATTGGGCGATCTCGGCGAATCGGCCCTGAAGCGCCATGTCGGCGTCAAGGATTCGAGCCACCTCATTCCCGGCCATGGCGGCGTGATGGATCGCCTCGACGGCTTTTGGGCTGTTGCGCTGATCCTGGGGGGCGTCCTTTTGATCATAYGGTTTGCGTCCTGAAGTCCTGATGACACGTACCCTCACCATTCTCGGAGCCACGGGCTCGATCGGTCGCTCGACGGCCGACGTCGTGGCGGCTCATCCGGATGAGTTTCGCGTCGAAGCGGTTGTCGGAGGCAAGGACGCCAAGGCGCTCGCCGCGATGGCGCGCCGCCTCGGCGCCAAGTTCGCTGCCCTATCCGACGAAGCTGCAAACGCGGACCTCAAGGCCGAACTCGCCGGAACCGGCATCGCGAGTGGGGCTGGTGACAGCGCTGTAATCGAGGCGGTCGACCGGCAGGCGGACGTGGTCCTCGCCGCGATCAGCGGCACCGCGGGCCTTCGCCCGACCCATGCCGCCCTGAAGCCCGGCCGCCGGATCGCTCTCGCCAACAAGGAGAGCCTGGTCTGCGCCGGAAAGGCGTTCATGGCCGACGCCAAACGACTGGGCGTCGACATCATGCCCGTCGATTCCGAGCACAATGCGCTCGACCAGGCGCTGATGGCCGGACACGGCCGAGACGTCGAAAAGGCGACGATCACGGCGACCGGCGGGCCGTTTCGGACCTGGAGCCGGGAGCGGATCGCGGCGGCAACCCCGGCGGAAGCGGCCGCTCATCCGGTTTGGTCGATGGGGTCGAAGATCAATATCGATTCGTCGACCTTGATGAACAAGGGCCTCGAACTCATTGAGGCACATCATCTTTTCGGCATTGATAGCGCTCGCCTCGATGTCCTCGTCCACCCTGAGGCGATCGTTCACGGTCTGGTTCAGTGGAGCGACGGTGCGGTGACGGCGGGTCTTGCTCTACCCGACATGAAGGTGCCGATCGCGAACGCCCTGCGACACCGCGGCCGGCTTGCAATGGACCTGCCGCGTCTCGATCTTGCCCTGATCGGGCAATTAAGCTTCGAACGCGCGGACGAAGACCGGTTCCCGTGCCTTGCGGCGGCC
>NZ_JBFUKD010000857.1:0-1343 GCF_056401005.1 Microvirga sp. P4_G7
TGACCGGATTGAATAAAGTCCCACCACGGTATCATTTTTGCTTTTTTCGATCGATTCGACCGAGTTCTTGCGGGGTACTCCCAACAACGGTCCAGTTGAACATTCTTCAGACAACACAATGCACGTCGATGTCCGGTGTCGACGGTCCGCAGAGCCACCGAAGATCCGACAAGAACCTTTCGCCTTCAGTATGCTTCGGAAATTGTTGGCAAATTGCGCCTTCTTCATGGCCGAGCTTGAATAGCTTATGCCTGACCGCGTTTACAAATGTTTGCTGTTTGGCGGAGGAGACAAGCGTCCGACAGAGGGGTGCGCGGCAGGACAGCCTAGTCGGTCACGGCTCGGAAGGTCGATAGCGCCCAAACACAATTGTCGTCTCGCCGTAATCCCGGCGCTCGATTTCCTCGAAACCATCGGGCATCGCGAAGCCGGCGCCGTGAGCCTCTTCGACGATCACCAGCGCGTCCGGCGCCAGCCAGCCGCCGTCGGCGCAGGCGCGCAGAGCTTTGGGCGCGAGATCCTTGCCGTAGGGCGGGTCGCAGAAAACCACGGAGAACGGAGCATTGGGAGCGGCGGCGCCCATGCGTGTCGCGTCGCGGCGAAACAATCGCGTGGCGCCGCCCGCGCCGAGGGCCTCGACGTTTTCGCGGATGACGCTGCGGGCTTCCGAGCCGTCATCGACGAGGAGTACGAAGGCGGCACCGCGCGACAACGCCTCCAGGCCCAGCGCGCCGGTCCCCGCGAAAAGATCCATGACGCGCCCCCCTTCGAGGGGGGCGTCATAGCCGTGTTGGAGGATGTTGAAGAGCGCTTCGCGCAGGCGGTCGGACGTGGGGCGGATCGAATCCGATTTCGGCCCCACGAGCGAACGGCCGCGCCAGCGCCCGCCAACGATTCTCATGTGCGGTCCCTACGAGTGGCGGCCGCGCGGGCCACCCTTGTGGCCGCCCTTGTGACCGCCGCCTTTGGGGCCGCCGCCACGCGGACCTCCCCGCGGGCCGCCCTTGAAGCCGCCTGGGCCGCTTCGGGCTGGACGGTCGCCGCCGCGTGGAGGACCACGACGCGGTCCCTCGCTATCGCCACGCGCCCGGAAGGGACGATCTCCCTTGTCGCTCCGGAAGGGTCGGTCACCCTCCGGCCGGGGACGGCGGGGACGCTCGGCGTCTCCATCCCGCGACTTGAAGGGCCGATCTCCAGAGGGACGGCGTGGACGATCGTCATCGCGCCGGGGACGAGCGAAGCCTTCACCGCGATCATCGCGGCGGCGGGGACGGTCCTCGGCGCCAGGCGCCGCACGGGACGGCCGTCGCGGGGCAGTGGTTTCGTCTCGCGGTGTGCTGACG
>NZ_JBFUKD010000858.1:0-1342 GCF_056401005.1 Microvirga sp. P4_G7
TTACAACGATGCCGACGAAGAGGATGAAGTGGAAGCTCCCGTTCGTCGTCGCGCCCCGGCCCGTCGCACGACGAAGGCTGCAAGCACGAAGCGCGCTGCCAAGCGGCCGCAATACGTGAACATGGCCTCGAACCACAGCAAGCGCAAAACCTCCAAGAAGGCAGCGACGACGCGTAGCACGCGCAGTCACTGATCGATCGGATGATCGAGATCCTGCCGGCGCCCGATCATGTGGTGGCGATGCGCGTCTCCGGTACCCTCACCGGAGACGACATCGAGCGTGTCACGCTCGTGCTGGAGGCGGCGCTTTCCCGCCATCAGCACATCGCCCTCTATGCCGACATGGTCGATTTCGCCGATATGACGGCGGAAGCGCTTCTCAAGGATCTTCGCTACGGCATCAGCAAGATCGGACAATGGAGCCGGTTCGGCCGCGCCGCCGTCGTCTCCGACCGGGAATGGCTCCGCGCCATTGCCCGGTTGGAGAATCACGTCATTCCCGGGATCGACATTCGCGCCTTCGGCAAGAACGAACGCGAGGCGGCTCTCGCGTGGGCCTCCGGAGAACCTGTGCCTCAGCACTCGAAAGCGCCTGCTTCCGCTGACACGAGCGATCCAGGCGAAGTTTGATCGTCATGACGCAGGCTCACGCCCCGCCGCCCATGCCTTTGGGGCGTCCTCGTTTGAGCCGCTTGTTCACTTTGCCGGCCGAAAACGGTCGCCTTCCCGGAAAAGCGTTGCTAGAGCAATGTCCGAAGGACGAAGGGCAGAGCCAGTGACGGAGACAGAAGCCACAAATGCCTTGATCGCGCTTTTCGAGCGCGAGGGCTACGCGCGCGTCGAGCCTCCGGTGCTACAGCCCGCGGATACGTTCATCGACCTCTCCGGCGAGGACATCCGCCGTCGGATGTTCGTCACCCAGGACACGACGGGCCGGGAGCTTTGCCTGCGACCCGAATACACCATTCCGGTCTGCCTCCAGCATCTGAGCGAGCACGGCGCCACGCCGCGCGGATACGGCTATGGCGGCCCCGTCTTCCGGATGCGGCCGAACGAAACCGGTGAGTTTCTGCAGGCCGGCATCGAATCGATCGGACGTCGGGACACAACCGGCGCGGACGCCGAGGTGCTCGGTCTCGCCTTGGACGGCTTGGCGCAACTTCAAGTCGGCGATTACCGTGTCCGCCTCGGCGACATGGGGCTGCTCAACGACCTGATCGATGCGCTCGGTGTGTCGCCCGCCGCCAAACGGAGGGTGATCCGCGCCATCGTGTCCGGCCGCGGTCTCGAAGGCTTGAGCGAGCCGGAGGGACAGGCCCAGGCGGAATATGCGGGACTACTC
>NZ_JBFUKD010000859.1:0-1341 GCF_056401005.1 Microvirga sp. P4_G7
CATCCATATCGGCTCTCAATCCAATGGTCGGCCCTTCGCCTCGCCGGAGTGTGCCCACGACGCCCGTGATCCCAAGACCCCGGTGAACCTCGGCACCGAACGATTGCAGCTTATCTGCCACGAATGCCGAGGTTTCATGTTCTTCGAATCCCGTTTCCGGGTGAGCATGAAGATGACGCCGCCATTGGATCATCTCGGCGGTGAGGTTTGACGGGGGCGTGTGTACAGTCATGGTTTCGCTCGATCCTTGTTGAATGATCGCTTTGGGATCGCCTTCTTTGGGCGGCCGGCGCTCGACGTTAGACCGGCCTCCTCGACGATGAACAGGCAAAATATGACGCTCGCCGCATAGCTTCGCCCTATTTCATCCCGCTCCGGTCCCTATCTCCATAACGTGAGGCTATGCGCCGCCCAAAGAATGAAAGTACGCTTGGTCCGGAAGACGACGTTTAATGATTTCGCGGCCGACTTTGCCGCGAACGCTGTTCAGGGGCCTGACCTCCGATCGGGCTCGCGAGGGAGAATGTCATGACCGTCACGTTTTTGCCGATCGATCGCCGCAAGCTTCTTCTGTCGACGGCCGGTCTGGCGTTCGCCTCGGCGATGGGCGCTCGGCCCTCCTTCGCACAGGCGAAAAAGTCCGTCGCCATCGCCCTACCGACCGATCCTCGCTCCCTGGATCCCCTGTTCAGGGACGATGCCGTCTCCGGGAGCATTCAGCGCCATATCTTCGATACGTTGGCCCATCGCGGCGAGGACATGGTCGTGCGTCCCTGGCTGGCGGAAGCCATCGAACGGCAGGGCCCGACCACGTGGCGTATCCGGCTGCGCGACAACGTGCGCTTCACCAATGGCGAACCTGTCGACGCGGACGCCGTTCGCTACAGCCTAGAGYGCGTGCTCGACCCGGAGAACAAGTCGGCGATCCGAAGCCAGATCGTGCCGCTCGGCAAGGCTCAGGTCGTCGATGCCCGAACGATCGTGTTCGAGACGCCGAATCCCGATCCGTTGTTTACCGCGCGTTTGACTTGGCTGCAGATCGTTCCGCCGAAATACGCGGCTGAAGCCGGCGCGCAATTCGCCAACCAGCCGATCGGCTCCGGCCCATACAAACTCAAGCGTTGGGTGAGAAACGCCGATGTGACTTTGGAAGCCAATCCGGACTTTTGGGGCAAGAAGCCGGTCTACACCGAGGTCTCCTTCAAGGCTGTTCCCGAGGAAATCGCCCGCATCTCGGCGTTGCGGTCGGGAGACGTGCAGATCGCCTTCAATCTGTCGATCAATCAGGCGAATTCGCTCTCGCAACAGACAGGCTTCCGGGTGCTCGAGCAATCCACGAGC
>NZ_JBFUKD010000860.1:0-1340 GCF_056401005.1 Microvirga sp. P4_G7
GACGAACGTTGCGCTTCACGGCAACGGCGGGAAGTCTCACGCTCACGGATGTGCAAGGAAAGCCGCAGGCCGATGTCGGCTACGTCGCATACGTGAAGGACGACGAGAACGTCGGCAAGCGTCCGATTGCATTCGCCATCAACGGCGGTCCTGGCGCTTCCTCGGCCTATCTGCATTTGATGGCGATCGGGCCATGGCGTCTTCCCTTGAACGAAGCGTCGATCAGCCCGTCGACACAGGCGACTCTTGTCGGCAATGCGGAAACATGGCTGGATTTCACCGATCTCGTTTTCATCGACCCGCCGGGGACCGGATACAGCCGCATTCTCGGCGACGACAAGGTACGCGAGCATTTCTATTCGGTGAGCGGCGACATCGACGGGGTTGCGGCATTCGTGGTGCGCTGGCTCAAGGACAAGAACAGGCTCCTGTCGCCGAAGTTTTTCGCTGGCGAAAGTTATGGCGGATTTCGTGGTCCGCTCGTCGCGGCAAAACTCCAGAGTGATCAAGGCATCGGCATGAGCGGTCTCGTACTCATCTCGCCCGTCTTTGACTTCGACTGGCTCGATCAGCCGACTTATGCGCCTTGGGTCGACGCATCGCGTCTCCCATCCATGGCCGCGGCAAAACTCGCTCGCAGCGGAACAGTCACGCGCGACGCTTTGCGCGATGTCGAAAATTACGCGTCCGGCGAGTACCTCGTCGATCTCATGAAGGGGTTGCAGGACAAGGACGCGGTCGAGCGCGTCAGCAAGCGTGTCGCAGATGTGACGGGTCTGGATTCTGCGTTGGTGAGGCGGCTTGCGGGCCGAGTCAGCGGGAGTGCGTTCCAACGGGAGATACGGCGGTCCTCGAACGAGGTCGTAAGCGTCTACGATGCCGATATCGCGAGCTTCAATCCAGAGCCGACGGCCTTCTTTGCGCGGTTCGAAGATCCGGTCCTGACCGCGTTGACCGCGCCTTTGACGACCGCGATCCTCGATCACCTGACGCGGACGCTGAACTATCGCGTCGAAGGACGCTACAACCTGCTCAACGAATCGATCAATCGTGCGTGGCGTTGGGAGAGTAACCGCGATCACGCGGACAACATGGGAGAGCTGCGGCAGAGTCTTGCACTCGATTCCAAACTCCGGGTTCATGTTGCGCACGGCTTCACCGATCTCGTGACGCCTTACTACGCAAGCCAGCTTCTGTTGAATCAGGTTCCCCGTTTCGGCCCTGAAAACCGCATTGCGCTTCAGGTCTACGGCGGTGGTCACATGTTCTATTCGCGCGATGCGTCGCGCCAGGCTTTCCGCGCCGATGTTCAACGTCTCTTCGAAGATGCGTTGCAGGCG
>NZ_JBFUKD010000861.1:0-1335 GCF_056401005.1 Microvirga sp. P4_G7
GCGAACACCCTCATAATGGCGGGAGCTTAGCGTGGTCGCACCAAATGAGATAGAGTTACGTTTGATGGGTGGAAGCGCGCGAATGACGATGCCCAAACGTCACTCCTGACGGCAGGTGCCGCGGTCAAAGTCTCATCAAACAAAAAGCGAAGGCGCCATTCGACAACGCGAGCTCTGTCGTTCTGTGACAATCTCACGAAGAAATCGGCTTGACACTTTATCGTTAAAGGACTGTCATGGCCATGCTCCTGTCGATCGACAGGTCGCGCTCACGAAATGCCACCCTTCCGTTCATTAAAGGTGAGGACCCGCGCATGCGGATCACAGCCATCGAAACGGTGCGGACAGAAGCCCACGAGAACATTCTCTGGGTTTACGTCGAGGTTGAAGATGGCATGCGTGGGCTCGGCGAAACGTTCTTCGCGCCGACGGCAGTCGAAGCGTACATCCACGATGTCGTTGCCCCCTTATTGATCGGAGGCGACGCCACACGGATCGAAAGTTGGCATTCGAAACTGACGAACTATCCGGTCGGCTATGCAGCGTCGGGCGCTGAAATGCGCGCTGCGTCCGCCATCGATATCGCTCTTTGGGATCTTATGGGGAAGACGACGGGCCAGCCCTTGTGGCGGCTCCTCGGTGGTCTCGTTCGAGACCGCGTTCCCGCATACAACACCTGCGCCGGGCCGCATTACGCCACGAAGTCGCGCGGCGATGTAGAACGCTGGTTCGGGATCGATACCGCGCGCAGCGAGGATCTCGATGATCTACGCGCGTTCATGGAAGAACCCGAACGCCTGGCGCGCGAACTTCGCGCCGAAGGCTTTCGGGGGATGAAGATCTGGCCGTTCGACTTCGCAGCCTACGCGAATGGCGGCATCGCGATCACGACTGCACAGATTACCAAAGCCGTCGAACCATTCGCGCGGATCAGAGCGGAGGTCGGGCATGACCTCGACCTGATGCTGGATCTGCATGGCCTATGGGATCTCGAGAGCGCAAAGCGCATTGCGCRGGCGATGGAGCCGTTTGAGCCCGCATGGATCGAAGATCCGATCCGGATGGACGACGCCGATGGCCTCGCCGAACTATCGCAATCGACCCGCATCCCCATTCTCGGGTCTGAAACGACCGCCTCCAAGGAGAGCTTCCTGCGATTGCTGAAGCGCGGCGCGATCGGCATCGTCTCGTTTGACCTCGGCTGGTCGGGCGGCATCACGGAAGCAAGAAAAATCGCGGCGCTTGCCGATGCCTTCCGCAAACCCATCGTACCGCACGATTGCACCGGACCAGTCGGCTACGTCGCCGGTTACTGTCTGTCTTTGACCAGTCCGA
>NZ_JBFUKD010000862.1:0-1334 GCF_056401005.1 Microvirga sp. P4_G7
CAGGCATGTTCGGCGGCATCGGCGCCAAGGACCGGACCAGGATCGAGGAAGCTCTTTCCGCGGTCGGCCTGATCGGTTTCGAGCGTCGCCCGATTWCGACCCTCTCCGGCGGGCAGATGCAACGCGTTCTGTTCGCGCGCCTTTTGTTGCAGGACGCCTCCGTCATTCTCCTCGATGAGCCGTTCACCGCCATCGACGAGAAGACCACGACGGACCTGCTCGATCTCGTGCGGCGCTGGCACAAAGAAGAGCGGACCGTGGTCGCTGTCCTGCACGATCTCGACGTCGTGCGACGGGTCTTCCCGGAGACGCTTCTGATCGCCCGCGAACCGGTGGCTTGGGGACGCACGGACGCGGTTCTCAGCGCTGACAATCTCCTCAAGGCGCGCAACATGGTCGAAGCCTACGATCCCCACGCGGAAGCGTGCAGCCGCAGCGCCGCCTGATTCATTCTCGTCGTTTTTCTGAAGGCGCCCCTGCGACCATGTTCGAGTTTCTGATCGCTCCCTTTTCCGAATTCGAGTTCATGCAACGCGCCCTCGTCGGCACCATCGCCATCGCGCTCGGCGGCGGACCGGTCGGCGTATTCCTGATGCTGCGCCGCATGAGCCTGACGGGCGACGCGATGGCGCACGCGATTCTTCCCGGCGCAGCGTTCGGCTATCTGGCGGCAGGCCTGTCTCTTCCCGCCATGACCATCGGCGGCCTCGTCGCGGGTGTCGTCGTTGCAGTGGCGGCGGGATTGGTGTCACGTCTGACGACACTCAAGGAAGACGCGTCCCTCGCCGCGTTCTATCTTCTCTCGCTGGCGCTCGGCGTCACCATCGTGTCGCTGCGCGGATCGAACGTCGATCTTCTGCATGTCCTGTTCGGCACGGTCCTGGCGCTCGACGACAACACGCTCCTTCTGCTGGCGTCGATCTCCTCGATCACGCTCGCCGCACTTGCCGCACTCTATCGTCCACTCGTGCTGGAATGTGTCGATCCGACCTTCTTGCGCTCGGTCAGCCGCGCCGGCACGCCGACGCACCTCATTTTCCTCGGTCTCGTCGTGTTGAACCTCGTCGGCGGCTTCCATGCGCTCGGCACGCTTCTGGCGGTCGGCATGATGATGCTGCCGGCCGCCGCTGCGCGGTTCTGGAGCGCAGACGTGACGATGATGATGCTCGTCTCCATCCTCGTCGGCATCGTGTCCGGCATCGGCGGACTTCTGTTGTCCTTCCACGCCGAATTGCCGGCCGGCCCGGCCATCATCCTCGTCGCCGGCGGTCTCTACATCCTGTCGCTCGTCTTCGGGCGCGAAGGCGGCCTGTTCTGGCTGCTGATGCCGGGAA
>NZ_JBFUKD010000863.1:0-1332 GCF_056401005.1 Microvirga sp. P4_G7
GCGTCTATAACGACAAGGGCTTTTTCGAGAAGAACGAATACGACGCCTATTCGGTCAACAGCATCACGGGCAAGAAGAGCGCCGATGGCGCGATCGACATCCAGTTCGGTGGCTGCGACGGGAGAATCGCGAATTGCCTGCCGATTACGAAGGGGTGGAATTACACGCTGCGGCTCTACCGTCCTCGCGCCGAGATCCTGAACGGCAAGTGGAAGATTCCGGAGGCGCAGCCTGCATCGTAGGAGGCATCAGCCTCGTCCGTTTGGTCCGGTAGCGAAGCCTGGAGCCAGGGGCGCCACCTGCCTTGCAATTTGTATTGCGACATCGTGAAGCCGATTCAACAAGCATCGGTACTATCTTTCTGGCCTTTGGGAGCGTCTTCCGTGATGCCGAGCGCGTATAGCATAGCATTTCTGTCCGTTGTCGCGATGAGCCTGAGTAATGCTATTTCGGTAGCAGCAGACAACACTGCGGGTCCAAAAGTGACCGACCCGCACTTCCAGTTGGCTCCGGGCTATCTCCAGAAAAAGGATTTGCCTGATAGTCGCGAACTACTCGGGCCGCCGCCGTCGGAGCGGAGCGCTGCGCTTGCGCGTGATGAAGATGCAAGAAGTGCAACCATACCGCTGCGCGACAAATCGCGCTGGAACTTGGCGCGCTTGGACGCGGATCTGGAGTTTCCACAACCAGCGAAAAACTTCTCTTGCGCGATGGGCGTCGACATCGACGAAAAAAAGACATCTCACCTTTACCGCTTGATGCGGAAGGTACTCACGGACGCCGGCCTGTCGACGTATGGCGCCAAGAACGCTTTCAATCGTACTCGTCCTTTCGTGGTTCACAACGAGGGCACCTGCTGGCCCGACCAGGAGCCACTACTGCGCAATGACGGCTCCTACCCTTCGGGGCATACTGCGGCTGGCTGGGCCTGGGCGCTCGTGTTGACCGAGATCAACCCTGAGCGCGCTGATGTCTTGCTCAAGCGCGGTATGGAATTCGGTCAGAGCCGTGTGATTTGCAACGCGCATTGGCAAAGTGACGTTGATGCAGGGCGTATCATGGGTGCCGCTACGGTGGCGAGGCTTCATGGCAATGCAGAATTCCTCGCTGATATTGAGGCCGCCCGCGAAGAGGTGAAAGCCGCGAGAGCAAATGGCTCGTCTTCTCAGTTGAGTTGTGCTGCGGAGGAATCGGCCTTGTCGGCTCAATAACGCTGTCGGTTTGATTTGCCCTCGAATCCGCGACCACGATGTCGAACGCGGTACGATCTTCATATCCCTGTCTAGGAAGTGGCTTGCTTGATGAACGAGGTTGCTGATCCGGCTCTGGTGA
>NZ_JBFUKD010000864.1:0-1328 GCF_056401005.1 Microvirga sp. P4_G7
GTCCTGGAAAAGACCTGGGGCTGAATCGCGTGACGCAGGCGATCGACTTCAGGCCGCCTCGCTGTTTGCCTTTGTCTTTTCATTCAGCGCCGCGCGCCTAGCGGCACCAATATCACCCGCCACCCAATGGGGACGGCAGACGGAGATATAGCGGCTCTCGCCGCCGATTTCGACGACTTCGCCCGTCTTTACCGCGACCCCGTCCGGACCATAGCGGAGGATCATCGTCGCTTTGCGGCCGCAATGGCAGAGCTGCTTGATTTCCTTGATGTCCTCGGCGAGGGCAAGGAGCGTGCAGATCGCCGGGCTGAACAATTCCCCAAAGACATTGTTCTTCAAACCGTAGGTCATCACCGGGACATTAAGCGCGTCGACTATTCCAGCGGCCTGCCAGATCTGCTCCGGCGTCAGAAACTGCACCTCGTCGACGAGGATCACGGTCACCGGCGTCTTGCGATGGATCTCATGGACGATCGCCGCGAGGTCGTCTCCCTTACGCAGCGGAATAGCGTCCGCCGACAGGCCGAGCCGCGAGGTGATCCGACCGACGCCGTCGCGATCGTCGAGGGCGCTGGTGAACAGCAGAACCACGCCGCCGTTCTCGATGTAGTTGTGGCGCACCTGGAGAAGCTGCGTGCTCTTGCCGGCGTTCATGACGGAATAGTGGAAATGCAACTTGGCCATTGACCTGCCCCTGGGCCCACGAATCGCCGCAAGACTGCCCCGCGACGCAACCCGACTCAAGACTGGCGACGGAGCTGCGACCCCGGAAGCCCACAGGCAATTGACGGCAACACGAAACCACGCCCGACATTCGCGGACGAGGCGGTGGGCTGCGAATCCTGCCGTTTTCAGCACTCGAACCGACGTTTTGCGCCGAGAATCCCGGATTTCCTGCGATTATCACTATTATTAGCCGGCAACGGGATTGCGGGAACCGCCCCGGTGACCTATTCAGTCCAAAGAGCGCCGCCAGCCACCTAGGAATTCTGAATGTCTTCAACCGCCGTCCTTGTGCACCTTCTGGGTGAAATTGCCCTGCTTCTATGGGGCATCAACATGGTCAACAGCGGGGTTCAGCGCGCGTTCGGCAGCGATCTGCGGTGGATTCTAGGGGTCGGCTTGAGCACGCGCCTGAGGGCGTTTTTTGCTGGGCTCGGTGTGACGACGGTTCTCCAGAGCAGCACGGCGACGGCGCTGATGGTCTCTTCCTTCACGGCGGGTGGCGCGGTCGATCTGATCCCGGCGCTCGCGGTGATGCTCGGAGCCAATGTGGGCTCGACCCTCATCGTGCAGGTCTTGTCCTTCGACATCACCCTCATCTTTCC
>NZ_JBFUKD010000865.1:0-1326 GCF_056401005.1 Microvirga sp. P4_G7
GCGAGATGTCGCTGAATTCGCTCGGCGTTCTCGTCGAATTCTTGCCAATTGCCGGTGAATGCGATTTTTCCCGTGTCGAGGACCAAGACCCGCTCCGTGCATTGCCGCGCAAACCAGATGCTCTGTTCCGCAAGCAAAAGGCCAATTCCATAATCGTTACAACAGGCGACGACATCCCGTGCAAGGTCAGCGACAATGACGGGCGCCAGGCCTTCCGTGGGCTCGTCGAGTAACATCAGATGCGGCCGGGCCGCAACTCCCCGCGCGACGGCGAGCATTTGCTGCTGCCCCCCGCTCATCTGCGAGCCGAGCCGATCCCTCAAAGGGACGAGCATCGGAAAGCGGTTGATGAGCGTGTCGAGCGGAATCGCGTCTCGCCCATGCGCCCCACCGTACTGAGCGACCTTGAGATTTTCGTAAGACGTGAGATGGCTGAAGATACGCCGATCCTCCGGGACGAGCGTCAATCCGTGCCGAACCCTGTCGTCGGGCATGGCGCCATCGAGGGAGCGCGACCGAAAGCGAATGGCGCCCGTCACACGCGGGCCTGCATTCATGATGCTTTTCAGGAGCGTGCTCTTCCCGGCGCCGTTGCGGCCTAGAACGGCGACGCGCGCGCCTTTTTCGATGGAGAAGTTGATGTCGTGCAGGATGTGGCTCTGCCCGTAAAAGGCGCTGACTCCGTCAACTTCAAGCATGTCCGGTACCCTTACCGAGATAGACCTGTTTGACCATTTCGTCCTGGCGCACGGTGGCCGGATCGCCGCAACTCACAATCTCTCCGTAGTTCAACACCATCAGCCTATCGGCGAGGTCGAAGATGACGTCCATGTCGTGCTCCGTCATGACAATGGTGACGCCGTTCGACTTCAGCCTCTGCAGCAGGTTGGCCGTACTTTTGCGATCCGCAGCCGACATGCCCGCCGTCGGCTCGTCGAGCATCAGAATGCGCGGCTTTCCCGCCAGGGCAATGGCGAACTCGAGCCGCTTCTTGTCGCCGTGCGATAGAAGACCCGCGTCCTCATCCAGCCGACCATTCAGCCCCACGCTGCCAAGGATCGTGTGTGCCTCTTCTTTCACTTCGCCCGAGGGGCGCCAATCCCACCACGGACCACAGGATTGTCCGAGGCCGATCTTGCGCGCCTCGATCGCCAAGACGACGTTCGTRAAGATCGGCAACTCGCCGAACACGCGGGCAACCTGGAATGTTCGGCCGAAACCCATTCTCGCGCGAAGATAGGCCGGAAGTGCCGTGACGTCTCTTCCATCAAACGTGACGGTCCCACCCTGAGAGGCCACTTCTCCCGTCAGCACCTTGAAGAGCGT
>NZ_JBFUKD010000866.1:0-1326 GCF_056401005.1 Microvirga sp. P4_G7
CCTTTCATCCGTTCATTGAGATCTACCGTAGGGCACCCATGGGCAAGGTCACAGGCTTTCTCGAATACGACCGGCAGGAGCAAAAGTATCAGCTCGYCGGCGATCGCATTCGCCACTTCCGCGAATTTACGCTGCCGCTCGACGATAGCGATCTCAAGAAGCAGGCCGCGCGCTGCATGGATTGCGGCATTCCGTTCTGTCACGGTCCGACCGGTTGTCCCGTCCACAACCAGATTCCCGACTGGAACGATCTCGTCTGGCAGAACGATTGGGAAGAGGCTGCGCGCAACCTTCATTCCACCAACAATTTCCCCGAGTTCACCGGGCGCATCTGTCCCGCTCCGTGCGAGGAGGCGTGCACGCTGAATCTCGAGAACCAACCGGTCGCGATCAAGACCATCGAGCAGGCGATCGCCGACAAGGCGTGGCAGATGGGATGGATCAAGCCCGAACCGGCCGAGGTCACGACCGGCAAACGCGTCGCTGTCATCGGTTCGGGACCGGCCGGCCTTGCCGCCGCGCAGCAACTGGCGCGCGCCGGTCACGAGGTGCATGTGTTCGAACGACAGGCGAAGCCCGGCGGATTGCTGCGTTACGGCATTCCCGACTTCAAGATGGAGAAGATCCACATCGATCGGCGCGTCAAGCAGATGGAAGCCGAAGGAGTCGTCTTCCATTGCGGCGTCGATGTCGGCGTCACACGCAGCTTCGCTTCCTTGCACAACGAGTTCGAGGCGGTTCTGTTTGCGGGCGGCGCCGAAGACCCGCGCGATCCGAAACTGCCGGGCCAGGAACTTCCGGGCGTGCATTACGCCATGCCTTATCTCACGCAATCCAACCAACGGGTGAATGCCGAGGAGGTGAGCGGTGCTCCGCTTCTCGCCGGCGGCAAGCACGTCGTGGTGATCGGCGGCGGCGACACCGCATCCGACTGCGTCGGCACCGCGTTCCGGCAGGGCGCCCTCTCAGTGACCCAGCTCGACATCCGCCCACGTCCGCCGGAACGGGAAGACAAGCTGACCGTGTGGCCCTATTGGCCGACCAAGATGCGTACGTCATCGAGTCAGGCCGAAGGTGCCGAACGCGAGTTCCAGGCAGCGACCTTGGGCATCGAAGGCAAGAACGGCCGCGCTATCGGTGTCAAATGCGCCCGCGTCGATGAAAAGCGCGAGCCGATCGCCGGCTCCGAATTCATCCTGAAAGCCGATCTGGTGTTCATCGCCATCGGCTTTGCCGGCTCGCGCAAGGAGGGATTGCTCGAACAATCCGGCGTCGCTCTCGACCGTCGCGGCAACGTCGTCGCCAATGAGAACGATTATCGTACAT
>NZ_JBFUKD010000867.1:0-1325 GCF_056401005.1 Microvirga sp. P4_G7
GAACTCATGCGGATCGGTGCCGAGGCGCCGAGTGAGCGTGCGGCCCGCATCGTCGCCGAAATGCTCTCGAGCCGTCCATAGGTTCAATTCGTCGAGCTTGAGCCGCGACCGGCCCTGTGTTCAGCTGATGCCGGATTTTCAGGAGCATTTTCCATGGCGAAACGCTGGTGGTTGCCTGCACTCGCTGTCGGTCTCCTCGCTTCCGGCGGCGCGCACGCGGAAGAGCTGAAATGCGCGGGGCCTTTTGCCAAGGACGCCGATCATGCGCGTCTCGTTACGACATTCGGCAGGGCCAATGTGGCGCGAGAGACGCTCTATGAGGAGGGATCGGAGCTGAAGGCCAGCGTGGTGTTCCCGAAAGACCCGGTTCGCCGAATTGAAATCACCTGGTGGGACGAGAAGGGTTATCGGCGACCGTCGAGCATCCAGGCCAAGGGCGCCGGATGGACCGGCCCGAACGGATTGGGCGTGAACGCGTCTCTGAGCGATGTGGAAACCGCGAACGGAAGGCCGTTTTCGCTCTACGGCTTCGGGTGGGATTACGGCGGAACGGTTTCCGACTGGAAGGGCGGCGCGTTCGCCACCATTCCCGGCGATTGCAATCTGATCGTCGTCTTCGGCAGCGACGAGAGCGCCGATGAATCCGCGTTGCGGAAAGTTTCGAACGACAACGAGTTCGGCTCGGATACGCCCGAGATCAAAGCCGTCAAACCGAGGGTCGAACGGATCGGCGTCGCCTATCCGAAGAACCGATGACGAACCGAAGYGCATCATGAAAAAGGGGCCCGCGAAGGGCCCCTTGGTCGTCGTATGTCGTCCGATCAGCCGCGTTGGGCGACCGTCGCATAATCGCGCTTCGGCGAGCCGACATAAAGCTGGCGCGGACGTCCGATCCGCTGCGACGGATCCTCGATCATCTCGCTCCACTGTGCGATCCAGCCGACGGTGCGCGCGAGGGCGAACAGCACGGTGAACATCGAGGTCGGGAAGCCCATCGCCTTCAGGGTGATGCCCGAATAGAAATCGATGTTCGGATAGAGCTTCTTCTCGACGAAATAATCGTCCTTCAGTGCGATCTGCTCGAGCTCGACGGCGACGTCGAGAAGCGGATCGTCCTTGATGCCCAGTTCGCTCAACACCTCATGCGTGGTCTTCTGCATGATGCGCGCGCGCGGATCGTAGTTCTTGTACACCCGGTGGCCGAAGCCCATGAGGCGGAACGGATCGTTCTTGTCCTTCGCCTTGGCGATGTATTCAGGAATGCGGTCGGGCGTGCCGATCTCTTCCAGCATCTTGAGCGCCGCTTCGTTGGCGCCGCCATGCGC
>NZ_JBFUKD010000868.1:0-1319 GCF_056401005.1 Microvirga sp. P4_G7
CAGGATAGGCGAGGGCCAGCAAGCCGCCGGTCGAGAGGCGCTCTCGGCCATTAGCGGTCTCGCCGGCTTCCTTGGCCCAGGCGCGAGCGAGGCGCGCCATGTCCTGGGCGCGCTTTGAGCGGTCGCGTCGGAAGCGATCGATGCGGTCGGTGAGATCGACGGCATCGCCGCCCAACCCGCGTTCGACGATGACGGCCGCGAGTTCGGCGGCTTCCCGCCCCTGCCCCGTGTCACCGGCGGCCAGAACCATCCGGGCAAGCCGCGGCGGCAATGGCAGGCGCCGCAGCCGCTGGCCCGTTTCGGTAATCCGGCCGTCCTCGTCGAGGGCCGACAATTGCACCAGTAATCCCCTCGCCTCGATGATTGCCGGCGATGGCGGCTCGTCGAGGAATGCGAGCTTGGACGGTTCGCTCACGCCCCATGCCGCGCAATCGAGGAGCAGAGGCGCCAGATCGGCGGACAGGATTTCGGGACGCGCAAACGCTTCGAGCGCGCCTGTCGCCGCCTCTTCCCACAATCGGTAGCAGATTCCCGGCTCCGTACGCCCTGCACGTCCGCGGCGTTGATCGGCGGCGGCACGTGACACGCGGACAGTCTCCAGACGCGTCAATCCGATATCCGGTTCGAAGACGGGGACGCGGGCGAGACCGGAATCGACCACCACGCGGACGCCTTCGATGGTGAGGGAGGTTTCGGCGATGGAGGTCGCCAGGACGATCTTGCGCCGCCCGGCCTTGGTGGGACCGACCGCGAGATCCTGCTCGTTGCGATCGAGGGCGCCGTAGAGAGGCGCCAGATCGACCGTGGGATCGTTCAAGCGGTCGCGCAGCAATGCGTCGACCCGGCGAATTTCACCCTGCCCCGGCAGGAAAACGAGGACCGAGCCCGATTCGGCCCGGAGCGCTCTCAGTACTGCGTCGGCGACCTGCTCCTCGATCCGGCGCTGCGGATCGCGCCCGAGATAGCGCGTCTCGACGGGGTAGGCGCGGCCCTCCGATTGAATGACCGGCGCATCGCCCAGGAGCCTCGCGACACGGGCGCCATCGAGCGTTGCGGACATGACGAGGAGACGCAGATCCTCCCGCAAACCGCTCTGCGCATCGAGCGCGAGGGCAAGTCCGAGATCGGCATCGAGCGAACGTTCGTGAAATTCGTCGAAGAGAACAGCAGCGATGCCGTCGAGGGTGGGATCGTCGAGGATCATGCGGGCGAAGATGCCCTCGGTCACCACCTCGATGCGCGTCTTGCGGCTGATCTTCGAGCCGAGGCGAACCCGTAAACCAACGGTTTCTCCGACACTCTCGCCGAGAGTCTGCGCC
>NZ_JBFUKD010000869.1:0-1319 GCF_056401005.1 Microvirga sp. P4_G7
GTGCTTAGAGAGCCCCGACCCACATCTTCTTCGCAACGAGTTCTCGCACAACCTCGACGCTCTCACGTGCGACGATCCGAGACGCGAGACTCAAAGGATGTTGGGTGGAAGTAGCGAGGACGAGCGTTCTCTCAAGCTGATCAGGTCTTATTTGTCGCGCGGAAAGCAGTCCGTTTTCGACTTCGCGTTGAACGGCAGGAAAAGGAAGAATCGTCAAGCCGATCCCGGCTTCCACGAGACTCTTGATCGTCATTAGTGCGTCGACTTCGAGATCGACATCGATCTTGACTTTGAGGCTCTCTGCCACTTGATCGATCAACACCCGCAAGCCATGCGAACGGCTAGGCAGGATAAAATTGCGATCGGCGAGTTCAGCTATCGCGACCGGTCCGTCGCCGGTGACCACGCCCTTGGCTCCCACCAGGAAGAGGCTTTCTCGCAGCAACTCGTCCGCAACAAGATGCTTCGTCCTGGCGACCTTGTAGAACAGCGCAACGTCAAGACGGCCCGTCAGCAGCCATTCGTTGACGTATCCGCTGAACGCCTCGACGATCTTGAGGGTCACACCCTTGTGGCGCTCGCGGAGACGCCTGATGAGCGGCGGCACCAGGATGTGGCTTTCCGTCGGCGGAACGCCGAAGACGACTTCGCCCTCCGCGACGCCACGCATGGAGCGCACATCGTGTTCAAGCGTTTGCAGATCGGAAAGGATGGTCTTTGCACGGGTCGACAACATCCGTCCGGCTTCGGTCAGCTCCATCCCCCGCCCGGTTCGGTGGAAGAGGGAAACGCCGAGCTCCTCTTCGAGAAGTCGGATCTGTCGGCTGATTGCCGGCTGTGCGACCGAAAGCATCACCGAGGCTTTTGACGCGCTCGCCGTTTCTGCGAGCGTGACGAAATACCTGATCTGCCGCATCTCCATATTGCGCCCTCCCGTCAATGGTCGTCCGCGATCGCGTTGAATGCAGGACGCGGAGAGTTGCCTCTTCTCTTATAACTGATTGAACGCGCGTGACGCTACCGATTTCGCGGGCTGGGACATAGAAAGCTAATTGTGAACGGCACGATGTTCGCGAATTCGACGCGTCCGAAAAGCTGCAAAATATCGCACTCTCGCGGGGGCTCGTCGAGGTACAGGAAGAGAATGATCAGGACGACGCATGTCAGACTCAGCTGCGATGAATGAGACGATCGGCGAGAACCGTGTGTCGCTGAACGCCAATCCACGCATTCCTTTCGTCATGGCTCACAGACGTCCCCCGTTGAAGGCCCGGGCCGGCAAGCCGTTGATGGTTCATTTCGTCGTCAATGTCGAATAC
>NZ_JBFUKD010000870.1:0-1319 GCF_056401005.1 Microvirga sp. P4_G7
GGTGAAGACTTCGACATGCGYCTCGTCGAGTACCTCGCGGCGGAGTTCAAGAAGGAACAGGGCATTGACCTGACCAAGGACAAGCTCGCCCTTCAGCGCCTGAAGGAAGCGGCCGAAAAGGCCAAGATCGAGCTGTCGTCCACGGCCCAGACCGAGATCAACCTGCCCTACATCACGGCGGACGCCACGGGCCCGAAACACCTCGCGCTCAAGCTTTCGCGGGCTAAATTCGAATCCTTGGTCGACGATCTCGTCCAGCGCACGATCGAGCCCTGCCGCAAGGCCTTGAAGGATGCAGGCCTTGCTGCCGGCGATATCGACGAAGTGGTYCTGGTCGGCGGCATGAYCCGCATGCCSAAGATCCAGGAAGTCGTGAAGYMSTTCTTCGGCAAGGAACCCCACAARGGCGTCAACCCGGAYGARGTCGTKGCCATCGGCGCSGCCATCCAGGCCGGCGTKCTKCAGGGCGACGTCAAGGACGTGCTGCTSCTCGACGTGACCCCGCTGTCGCTGGGCATCGAGACCCTCGGCGGCGTGTTCACACGCCTGATCGATCGCAACACGACGATCCCGACCAAGAAGAGCCAGGTGTTCTCGACCGCGGAGGACAACCAGAACGCGGTCACCATCCGGGTCTTCCAGGGCGAGCGTGAAATGGCGGCGGACAACAAGCTGCTCGGCCAGTTCGACCTCGTCGGCATTCCGCCGGCGCCGCGCGGCGTGCCGCAGATCGAGGTGACGTTCGACATCGACGCCAACGGCATCGTCAACGTGACGGCGAAGGACAAGGCGACGAGCAAGGAGCACCAGATCCGCATCCAGGCCTCGGGTGGTCTCTCGGAAGCCGACATCGACAAGATGGTGAAGGATGCCGAATCCCATGCCGCCGAGGACAAGAAGCGTCGCGAGCTCGTCGAAGCCAAGAACCAGGGCGAAAGCCTGATTCACGCGACCGAAAAGTCCCTCTCGGAATACGGCGACAAGGTCTCCGAAGCCGACAGGCAGGGCATCACCACCGCCATCGACGCCCTGAAAGAGGCGCTGAACGGCGAGGATTCCGAGACCATCAAGGCCCGCACCACGGATCTGATGCAGGCGTCCATGAAGCTCGGTGAAGCCATGTACCAGGCCACGCAAGCCGCCGAAGAAGGTGGTGAGGCGGCGCCCGAAGGCGAAGCCAAGAAGGACGACGTGATCGACGCCGACTTCCAGGAAGTCGACGACGACGACAAGAAGAAGCGGGCGTAAAAATAAAGCGAGCGGCGAATAGTGAATGGCGAATGGTTTGGGATGTATGAAGCGTCGTGCATCCTCCATTC
>NZ_JBFUKD010000871.1:0-1318 GCF_056401005.1 Microvirga sp. P4_G7
GCTCCTCGATGGCTGGCCCGTCAAACACCCTGCCCTTCCAGGAGCCGTAGCCCGTATGGTTGGAAAATTGCACAGTGTGGATGGGCCAGACCTCTACCCCCAGGCGCTGCATGGGAAAGACGGCCGACGCATTGCCCACATGGCCGTAGGCGACGTGGGATTGGATCGAAAGGATGTTCATGGCAAAGCCCCAGCGTGAACCGTCGGACTAGCGCATCGACAGTCCTGCTTCAAATTGCGCTCTGTGATCCAATCGATCACGAAATATGACTCTCGTCCTTCGCTGCCCCTTCCGGGGGCTTCGGTCAAACATCTTCACCATCGGATTCCATGGATCTCGAAACCATCAAACTGGCGATCGTGGAATTTGTGCGCGCCAATCAGCACTTTGCGCCTCTTGTCGTCGGCTTGCTGACCTTCGGGGAATCGCTCGTGTTCCTCTCGCTTCTCCTGCCCGCGACGGCGATATTGGTAACGCTCGGGTTCATGCTGGCCCTGACCGAAATCCCCTTCTGGCACATATGGCTCGCCGCCTCGGTGGGTGCCGGCGCGGGCGATTGGCTGTCCTATGCCGTGGGACAACGCTTTCAGACCGCCGCCTACCGCGTCTGGCCGCTGTCGCGCAGTCCGCGCCTGATCGAACGGGGAGGGCGATTCTTTTTTCGTTTCGGCCCTTGGGCGGTGTTCATCGGACGCTTTTTCGGCCCCGCGCGTGCCGTCATTCCCTTGATCGCCGGGGTCTTCCTGATGCCGCCCGTGCTCTTTCAAGCGGCAAACTGGTCCTCCTCGTTCGTCTGGGCCTTCCTGCTCCTTGCACCCGGCGCCGGATTGATGGAATTCCTGGCGCGCTGAAAGCCAAAAAAGCACGTTCTTTCTGCTGGTCCTCTTTGTTCCGACAGGTGGCAAGTCACGGCCGCGATGTTACACGGTTTCGCATTGCCGGAACATGCGCCGCCATGAAACAGATTTCGAACGAACAACCTGATTGGTACGAGGACGACGAGTCGGAAGCCGAGACCAGCCCTGTCCCGGGCCTCCCGGATTCATGGCGTCACTACGGACGGTGGGTGGCTGCTGCCGGGTTCGCCGGCCTTTGGATCGTCGACACGATCCTCACTCTGGACACCGCACGGGACGCTAACGGTCTTGGTTATGTCTCGGGAAGCCTCTGGCGTCTCATGCTGGCACTGCTGATCTGCTGCGCCGTCTTCAAGCTGACCCAGCCTTACATCGGCCGCCTGTCCTACGTGGTGTGCGGACTCGGCGCGGCGTTCTTTCTCCTGGTCCACAGCACCTGAGGCCGGGCGAGGTTTCGCGG
>NZ_JBFUKD010000872.1:0-1315 GCF_056401005.1 Microvirga sp. P4_G7
CAGATCAGCTGACCGCCGATCCGTGCGCGGCCGTAGACGCGCGGTATCGGCGCGCCTTCGGTGGAGGTGAGGCCGTCGATGTCCTTGAGCCGCGGCCCTTCGACGACCTTCGTCGCCTCGGAACCGCCGAGCAGCGCGCTGTCGATGGCGGCGCCCGCGAGACCGCCGAGCGCGCGCCCGGCCATCGCCCCGAGCGGCCCCGCGATCATGCCGCCGACGACGGAACCGACGGTTTGAAGAACGAGAGTAGCCATCAGTTCATATCCGGAAAACGAAACGCGTGAGAGAGATGGCGTCGCCACCAGGATCCGATCGCGACTTCGACGACGCTCGCCCCGTCATGGGCGTGCACCATGGTGTCGCGCGAGGTCGCGATAGCGCAGTGCTTCGCGGGCAGTCGCTGACGCCAGCGGAACAACAGAACGTCGCCGGCGGCGAAGGCCGAGCGCTCGCGTTCGCAAAGGAAGCGCCGCGCGGCCATGACCAACGCATCCGCGCCGGCTTCGGCCCAATCCGGCGAATAGGGTGGTGGTGTCTCGGGTTCCGACCCGACAACCTCGCGCCACACGCCGCGCAGCAATCCGAGACAATCRCAGCCGATGCCTTTGAGCGACGCCTGATGCCGATATGGTGTGCCGATCCAGGATCGCGCTTCTGCGACGATGCGGTCAGCCGCGCTCATCGAAAGAAGCTCCCGCCGTCGAGGCCGGGTTCGCCCTGCTGCGGCATACGGATGATGAAATCGTTGCCGGGCATGTGGGGAAAGCCGCGAAAATTCGCCGCATTGGCGAACTTGGCGCGACAGGTCGCGTGGCGCTTGTCGCAACCGGCATTGACACGGAACGTATCGCCCACCGCGATCTGTTGCGGCGCGCGCTGCCACAGATCGAACTGCGCGCTCGCGCCGGCCTTGCGATGGATTTTCACTTCCACCGCAACATCCTCGTTCGCGCCTCGCGTCCAGACGAGTCGTCCGCCCGTGCACCACCCGTCGGCAAAGCCGATGTTCGACGCGGTGATGCTGAGCCAGCCATCCGTTTTGGTCACGGTTCCCGTGTCGGAGAAGGCGGCGCCGTTGAGGGAGATGCCGCATTTCGCATCGCCGAGATCGGCGGCGCAGGTGGCGCGAAACAGGCGGCCCTTCTCCTCGTCGAAGCGATGCGCCGTGCTTCTGACTTCCGCGACGAAGTGGCCGTCCGCGCGCTTGATCTCGCCGATCGCTCCGACATCGAGGAGAAGCCGCTCGGCGACATTGCTCCAGTTCACAAGCCAGGTCTCGACACCGGCATCGTCATAGAAACCCGACGAGATGTCG